>JAICPV010000318.1 GCA_025929655.1 Pyrinomonadaceae bacterium | reverse complement strand
GTCCCTCAAGCGGGCGATCCTGGAGATGGACGTCTACGACCAGCCGGGCGAGATCCGGCTGGACGAGCGCCAGCTTTCGCAGGACCTCGGCGTGAGCCGCACCCCGATCCGCGAGGCGATGTCGCTGCTCGAGCAGGAGGGCTTCGTCAAGACCCTGCCGCGCCGCGGCGTCTTCGTCGTGCGCAAGACCAAGCGCGAGATCGTCGAGATGATCCTGGTCTGGGCGGCGCTGGAGAGCATGGCCGCGCGCCTGGTCTGCCAGAACGCCACCGGCGACGAAATCGCCAGCCTTCGGCACCTCTTCGACGGCTTCCGCAACGGTGAGCAGGCCGACCACCTCGAAGAATATTCCGAGGCCAACATCGCCTTCCACTCCGCGATCATCCGCCTGAGCAAATGCCAGCTGATCGCCGACCTGACGAACAACCTTCTTCGCTTCTATCGCTTTAATGCCGAGTATCTGTTTGCGCGTTACGGATGAATCGTTGAAGTTGTACAGGTGGAGTATCTCCTGCAGTGCGTCGGGCACGCCGTTGTCGCTGCTGACGAGCGAAAGGTAATTCAAATTGAGATGGGAGATAAGCCTCCACTGCGCGAACCGCCGTTGTGGCGGCCTGATCGTTTCAGTTGGTTTGGTGAGGCAGCGCACCCGGGAAAGCAGGGCCGTTCCCTCGACCTCGAAATCCCCGTCGCGGCCGCCAAAGGGCAACCTCGCCGGCAGGTCGCGATTCGTACAGGTAGTCTTTACATTCAGCACCTCGACCGCGGGAACGCGCGGATTGAAGTTCCGGTCCACGAGCGACATGAACATTTCGGTACCATTGTCATTCTCCCGCTGCGACTGCCGCCTTACCGCGTACCAAAATGCCTTTTCGGTCTCTTCACCATAGGCGTGACGCAGAGAGTAGAAAGGCGCAAAATAGCGGGTCGTGCCGGTCTGCGGATCGCTTGTTATCACCTCGTCGACCGAATAGATCTCCGTGCTGAGCTGCCGGTGAACGTCCGGGATCACGTGATACTCATATTTTTGCTGCGAGAGATAGATCGGGTCCGCAAGCCGTGAGAAGAGATTGATGATCGGGGAGCAGCCCATCCGAAACGTGTCCACGGTGACGGGCGCTATAGGCGGTGTGACATCCTTCAGATGTATCAAAATGTCGAAGTGACTCCCAAACTTTCGCTCCACCGCCTGATCGATGCCGCCAATGTCGAAAAAGAGGAATTTATAAGGGAATGCGAAATACTCCGAAAGCAGCCTGTACCCGGCGAACGACCGCTTAGTGAAGGGAAGCATCGCTTCGTCTTCCTCGAACCCGACCGCTCTCAATGCTTTTGCCGCCGGAATGATCACTGGATCGGGCATCTTCAACCGAATATTGGTGATGGTTTTGAGCATTCCGGCGCCGAGCGGCGCTTCTTTGGGGCGGATCTCGACATCGGTAGCGTGATTGAAAATGATCTCGTATAGCGGGAAAACGAGCTGCGGATCGCCATCGATATAGAATCTCAGTGAGTCGAGCGGCTTGCCCGATTCGCCGTAACTCATTTCATGCAGGTTGGCGTCGCCATAGCACCGGAAGCTTAGCTTAATGTAACTGTCAGAAAATTTGCCGCGGCCATCCTTGGGCGCGGGCGATTCCAGCGAACCGGAAAGAAGTTCGATCGGCGCCAGATCAGTATCGAAAGCCGTCCGAAACTCGCACGGTGTGCCGTCTACCGGTCGCGAATTCAATTTGGCTCCACGCTGCAGCTGTTGGACGGAGGTGATCTTATCGTTCGGTGCACCGAAGCTGAACTGGGCGATCGCCATTGACGGTATCGGCGCCAGATAATGCGGATATAAAGTGTTGAGAAACGATTCGGTTATTTCCGGTAGCTCGTCGTCGAGTTTGAGAGCGATCCGCCCGGTCAGGAACGCGAACGCCTCGATCATGCGCTCGACGTGCGGGTCTTCGATCTTTTCTTCATCGAAGAGGAGACGTGCCGCTATCTTGGGATACTTGCGCGCGAAATCGGCCCCCATGCGGCGGAGGAAAACCAATTCGCGCTCGTAATACCCCAGTAACTCGTCCCGCATACAGACAATTTAGGCGTGCCTTGTGAGGTGGAAAGGCCGACGCAAGGCTCCGGAACAAACGTGATGTTGAAAAAAACGGGCGGCCGCGCCCGGAAACTAAATGGAACTGTTTACGCTGAAATTGCCGCTTCCTAGCTGCAAAACGGTATCGAAAACAACGGCCTCAGGGGTCGGCTCGACCTCCAGCGTCGCTTCGATACGAAACTTGAGACTTCGGTCGACGCTGCTGACCGGCTCCATCGAGACTTTCAAACCAGAGAATCGCGGCTCGAAATACCCGAGAGCGTTTTCTATGGCTTTCGCCATACGCTGCTGTTCAGCCGAGCTTTTTGCGCTCACCGATGTGAAATCCGGGAGCCCGTAAAATGCAACAGACCGCGGTGCTTCCTCAAGCGAACCGTCGACGTCCTCAGCGTGGTTGCGAGTGTTCAGCAGCCATTCCAAGTCCCGCCTTACTGCTCGTTTGAGTTCGACCAGAGATGCCGACTGCGATCTCGGCGGATCCAGGCTCTCATTCGGGTCGTTATCGATCAGCCGATCGAGCACCGACCACGAAACCCTGATCTCATTATCGAAACGGGACATATCGGCCTAGTCAAAAAGATATCGTCCCGCCTCGCCGGCGGGAACGATATCGCACGTGATCTGAGGTTGCGGCCGCCCGGATCGTAAGATCATATACGGCCGCATTCTTGTTACGACGGTTTAGGCCCCTGTGCCTTCGACCTTCTTGATGTCGTAGCTGGTCGTGTTGGTCAACGCCACGGTACCGTCCTGCTTCTGCTGGAAGTATTCGAACGTGATGTTCGTGAAGTTGAACGATATCTGCTCCATCGGCAGGATCGAGCTTCCGTTCGAACCGCCGGTCTGGAACGACGAGATAACGATGTCGCCGAACGTCACCTTTGTGTACGTGAACGGGTTGCCGTCACCACCGGTCTTGCGGCAGCTCAGGATCGCCTGCGGGATGTGGTTGCCTTTCGCGCAAGCCAGGAACAATTGCGGGGATGCCTTGCCGTTCTGGACCACGAAATGGAAGTCCTGCAAGCTTACCTTTCCTACACCCAAACCCGTACCCTGTACGCTCGAACCCGAGTTGCTGGCCCCAAACGACCACGATTCGATCTGCATCTGCTTTTCAAAACCGACGGCATCGGATTCACCTTCGATCGTGTCGATCTTCAAATAATAATCAGCACTTGCCATATTTTTACTTTAGCTCCTTTCAGAATTACTGTTCGATCTTTGCTCCTAATCTATTTAATCGTTGTAGGCTTTCGACTCACCCCTACTCGCTTACGTTGTGGTGACGAGTCGAAAGCCGTCTTTTGCCGAAAAAAATCAAAAAGCAGCATCCTACAAAAAGCCTTACTTCGCCGGCGGCGGAAGATCGGCAACCAATCGCAGCGAGACGGACAACTCGTCAAGCTGGAAGTGCGGCCTTAGGAAAGCCACCGCACGGTAGCATCCCGGTTTCCCGGGTATCTCGGCGACATCGACACGTGCTTCGCGTAACGGGTATTTTGCCTTTTGCGCCTGCGGTGCCACGTCGTTCTCCAAAACATACTGGCTGATCCACTTGTTGAGGAACAATTCTGCTTCCCTCCGCGACATGAAGGAACCGATCTTGTCGCGCATCATTGCCTTGAGGTAATGCGCAAAGCGGGAAACGGCGAAGATGTATTGAAGCTGCGAAGAAAGCCGTGCATTCGCG
>JAICPV010000171.1 GCA_025929655.1 Pyrinomonadaceae bacterium | reverse complement strand
GGACCCTTCCGAACGGAATGACGTTAAGATTCTTGGTGTCACCCTTGAGGTATACAAGGAGTTGTTTAGAAATCTTTTGGGCTGGGTCTTCGCCTTCCTGAGACGTCAGGAAAGCAAGGCACTGCATTTTGAGTTTCACGTGCGTGATGGATTCAATTACATTTGCCGGACATATCGGATGTTATCGCTGCGGGGCCGTGGCGACAGTTCTTACGCGGTGAACGACTCGAACGGCGATACCAGATCGTACTTAAGCAAACGGAACGTAAAACGCGCAAATTCCGACAGCTGAACCGGGAGTTCAAAATTGCAATTAACGGATTTGTGGTTCTCAGAACATAGAAATGAAAGACGTCAACACGAGAATCGGCAGAAATGTTATCGATGAGCCAAGTGTTAGCGTCATAATGCCGGCGTACAACGTCGCGTCGTATATCTCCGCGGCAATTGAATCCGTTCTTGCTCAAACATTTTCGGCGTACGAGATCATTGTCATCAATGATGGATCGCCGGATACACCTGCGCTCGAAGTATCTCTGAACCCCTACATCGACCGAATAATTTATGCCGTTCAGGAGAATCGTGGCGTCGCCGCAGCACGCAACGCGGGCCTCCGGCTGGCGAGAGCCCCAATCATCGCCCAACTCGATCCGGATGACGAATGGCTGCCCGAATTCCTTGGCACTTTACTCGAAGCGATTGAGCGGAACGTTGAATTAGATGTCGTTTATTCCAATGCCGTTATTTTTGGGGGAACAAGGTATGACGGTAGGGAGAAAATGGAGTTGTCGCCTTCGACGGGCGAAGTGACCTTCGAGCGGCTGATATCTGAAGAATGCACTGTCTTGTCAAGCCTTATTGGCAGGAAGAAAGTATTTCTTGGTGCCGGGGGGTTCGATGAGTCGCTCCGCGCTTCCGAGGATTTTGACATTTGGCTGCGAATACTTAAGGCGGGCGGACGAATCGATTACAACCGCAGCGTACTGGCTCGCTCCCGCCGCCGCCGCGATAGTTTAAGTGCCGACGATGTAATGATGTGCGAATCAATTTTGAAGGTTTTATCAAAAACAGAAAGGACTTTAAGTTTGACGATTATGGAGAAGGAAGCAATCGCGAAAAGCAAACATAGATGGAGTGCTTTTCTTAATCTTAGCGAAGGGAAGCGAGCGATGGCTGACAACAATATCGACCTTGCGATCGATCGGCTAACACTTGCAAACCATTATTATAGAAAACGAAAGATCGCTTTGATGATCGGTTTGTTGCGGATCGCACCCAAACTCGCGCTGAACGTCTTAAGGGATCGCCTCGAAGAAAGTCGATCACCGGCCGACCGGCTCCACTAACCTGTCTAGGACTTTTTGCACTATCTTGCCTAGTCTTTTCCCCTCAACATGTGTGCTGTAAAAAAACCCAAGAAATACCAGGGGTTTGTTCTCTGCCGTCAGGGCCTCCACCTTCTTACCCAAAATCTTATACTTCAGCATCTGGTAGAATCCGGCCGCAGCCCACTTGAACATCCAGCGCGGTATGGAAAAAAAACGTGCTCCCACGATAGGTTTGTAGTGTAAATCAGCTAACCGTCGAGACATCCCGACGCCAAACAACCAACGTCGATAAAACGCTTTGGTTAATCTACGGGCAGGCACGTCGTGGTGGACGACCAGCCTCGGACAGTAAACCCCTCGAAATCCACTTTGGATGAGTTGGTCGTAGAACACCTCATCCTCGCCCCCAAGGAATCCCTTACCTTTCACCCCTAGAACTTCGTTATAGAAGCCGATCTTTTCGAAGATCGATCGCTTAAAAACACCGTGGGCACCCGTTATGATCGGGCTAGCTTGATCGTACTTCCATTCCTCGTCCCCAAAATCCCTCCAGCAGAGGGCGCCAACTTTGAGCGGTTCGACCCATTCCGGCGGCTCCACTTCCAGGTTCGGTAGAATCTTTCCGCCCGCAAAATCAATTTGTTCCCAACGCTCACTGAATATTTTATGAACCTCGATGTACCAGTTGGCGGATATTTGCTCGTCGTCATCGATAGTGCTAACAATATCGGCATCGGCGATTCTGAGTCCGGCGTTTACGGCGAAGGAACGGCCTTGCTGGGCTTCAAACAAGTATTTGATACTGATGCCGGAAACGCGCGAAGCCAGGTCTCGGACTATCTGTGGAGTGTCGTCGGTCGAGTTGTTATCCGCGACGATCACATCAACTTTCATCTCCGGAGGAACGGCCGCCGAGGACAAACTATCGAGTGTTTTTCGCAAGCTCTCCGCCCGGTTATAAGTGGGGACTATCACGGTAAGCTTCATCGTCAAAAATGGCTTAATTCTACAGCGTTGACACTTCGGCGATAAACGCAAAATTAGTTTATCAAACCGATGTACTACCTTTTGCTGTTGAAAACAAACAGCGACGTCAAACCGAGCTTCACGGTGAGTGCACCTTGCAAGTCAATATTTACGCGAATCAGCAATAGAGTATTCTTAAATTCGGATTACCGGGATCAACTCAACGCAGCAGCACGCCTCGGAAAATATGATTGCTTACGAAACGTCGACTAAGGAGCGTCCTGCCGATCACTTCGCAACGGATCACCTTAAGGGCGATCTGGCGCGTCGCTCTATCCGTTCGGGAGCGTTGACGTTGTCGTCCCAGGCCGTGAAGTTTGTGTTGGGCATCGGGTCGACGGCGCTCCTTGCGCGCCTGCTTAGCCCCGAAGACTACGGCGTGGTTGGGATGGTCGCGATTGTCCTAAACTTCGCTGTCATGTTTCAGTATTTGGGCCTTTCGAGAGCGACCGTGCAGTGGCCCGAACTGAATCATCGACAAGTAAGTAATCTTTTCTGGATCAATATCGGGCTGAGCGCATTAATGGCACTGTTTATGATCGGAGCTTCGCCTTTGATCGCTTCGTTTTTCAATGAGCCGCGGGTGATAGGTGTTACGGTCGGGTATGCATTGTCTGTTTTCATAACAGGGTTATGGATCCAGCACGAAGCGTTGCTGGTACGTCAGATGCGTTTCCCGATTCTCACTGTCATCGACCTCACATCTGTTCTACTTGGACTTGCAGTGGCGATAATCGCTGCGTGGCGCGAAGCCGGATATTGGGCTTTGGTATACAACCAGATAACCACCACAGTGGTTCAGGCGTGTGGGTTTTGGTGGTTTTGCAAATGGCGCCCAGGCCTACCTTCTAAAGGTTCGCAAATTCGTTCCATCCTTCTGTTTGGGGGACACTTTACAGGTACGAATTTAATGAACTTTCTTAGTAGGAACCTGGATAACATGCTGATCGGGAAATTCTGGGGTGCCGTTCAATTAGGCTTATACTCCAAATCTTACCAGCTGCTTCTCACGCCGATCGAACAGATATTGGGACCGATAGGCTCCGTCGCAATCCCTGCATTGAGTCGCCTTTCGGAAGATACGAAAAGCTATAGGAAAGCGTACTTAGGCACCATCGAAAAGATCGCCATGGTCAGTATGCCGGGTGTAACATTCATGTGTGCGACGTCAGACTGGTTGGTATTCATACTCCTGGGGCCGCAGTGGGATGAAAGCGGACGGATCTTTATGTTTTTAGGGATAGCCGCAGTCGTACAGCCGATCACTAGAACATGTCAATGGCTACTCTCTACGCAAGGCCGTACACGCGAGATGTTTATCTGGAGTTTTATCGCCGCAGGACTTTCGATATCTTCCATATTTATCGGGTTGCGGTGGGGTGCTATAGGAGTCGCCGCAAGCTTCGCCATCGTCGATTTTTGCTTACACACGCCCTTATTATTTTGGTATGCCGGACGCAAGGGACCGGTCCGCACAATCGATTTTTATAAGGTATTGAAGCCGTCATTTTGCGCTTCAATAGCGACGTTGGGAGTGCTTTTGATCTCGCGGGATTTGCTGGCAACAATCGACCCGCTCGCCCTTCGCGTTGCGATCGCGTTTCTTCTTACTATCGTGACGTCAGCCGTCGTGTTTTTGCTTATCCCGGCGGGAAGGCAGGCGTTACTGGGTTTTAAGGAGCTTTTAACGCTGATGATCACGCCACGTCAGTCAGTCGACAGAGAGGTCGAAAAAATTTAGTTCGTTCGCGGTAAGTCAGTCAGTCCCGACCAACCGAGGATCTAAGTCGGCTCCTATTTTCCCGCCGTTATAGCCTTTGTTGATATACGGACTATCACTTCGCAGTCGATAGTCGCCGCTTCGAAAGTCAGCAAAACCTATTTGCCTGATCGAAATTGGGTAAAAGTTTTTTTCCTTATAGAGCCGAGGATCGCCGCCGATAATGATATTGTTTGCAACCGAGCCGCCGGGAAAAAAGGTATCTAGGGACCGGGGCCCAGTACCGAGATTATCCCCGAAAAAACCGTACTCATTTTGAGAGATGATGTTATTGCGAAACACGAATTTCTGAACCGGTACTCCGTAAGCGATAGCTATATTACCGGTCTGCAGAACGGTATTGTTTTCGATTATCAGACTGTTCCAGTCCGTCAACTTTAAGAAATGTCCGGACCCGCCCCACTTTTCCCCGGTAACATCTTCGAAGAGATTATTGCGTATTTTCAGGTTGTGGCCTTTGCTTCCTTCACCTCCGAGAAGGTTGATCCCGCATGCGGACCCGCGCACGATATTGCCGGTAAATTCAATGTCGTCGATGATGCTCGCTTTTCCGTTGTCCGCTCGAGTGGTAAATAGAACCGCAAAGCCGTCCTGTCCCATCACCCAATTGTTGGTCATCAAATTGTTTTCCACCTTGATTCGGCGACCGTTCTTTATCTCAAAAAGATTTTTGACGACCCATCCGGTGCCTCGCCATTCCAATGGTTTATTGAGGTGATTCCCTCGTATGAGAATGTCGGAAGGGACAAGCTTCAAGTAAGATCCTGCGCCCCCGAAAAGTATGTTCTCAGCCGCGGCCTCAATGTAGTTGTTCAATATCTGAATTGGGCCGTCTCCTGCCCAGGTTGCTATTCCCTGACTCTCGTCGCCTTTTTGCTTAATCTCGGAAATATAGCTGTTCTTTATGACAATAAATTTACCGTTGGCGGCGATGCCTCGGCGTTGGCCGAAAACCGGGCTCCCGTGTATGTAAACTCGATCGAATTCGATGTGGTGCGGAATCTCTTCGATGTTGGTTTCTGCCCCGCTGCCGATTCGAACTATGTCGTAAAGTCCAGCTATCGTCGGTTCGAATTCAATACCTATAAAACGATAATGGTGTGCTCCAGGATTTGTTCCAATGGTGGGTTCACCTTTCACGTTAGGACGGAGTTTGGGTAAGACCGAGCCGTATTTCGTCGGATCTAAACGCTGGTCGATTGGCGGCAGCTGGTCGTCCTTCGCCGATGAACGGACCGTGATGAACTCTCGCCCATCTTTTTTTGGCAGCTTGAACGTCCCGGAGAATACGACACCGGCCTCCAATGTGATGGTGTCTCCCGGCTTTGCTCGATCCAGCGCGGCCTGAAAGTCGGCACCTCTTTTAACGACTATCGTGTTACCGACAAATTCGAGTTCGACCGAGGTCGTAGAGCCCGGGTTTGAACACGCTTCGATCGTTAATAGTAAGATCGGAAGTAAGGTTGCCAAACAGACGGTCAATGTCATTCGAACCATACTAATAATTGGGTGATCGTAACTCATTCAGAAAGATTGTTGCCGACCGACGTTTTCGAAGTGCGGAGCAAGAAGATGTTCGCTGCTAACGTATCTGTTTATGTTGATCCAAGTCGAAGCGGCTCGCCGTCCTTCTGGAACACAAACTCGTTACAACCCAACCCTACCCCGCCGGTTTTGATCCTCATTAATCGGAAATT
>JAICPV010000276.1 GCA_025929655.1 Pyrinomonadaceae bacterium | reverse complement strand
TGCCTGTAAAGGACGTCGGTGAACCAGCGCCGGCGAGCGTCGATATTCTTACGGTTGAATGTCTGCGAATGCGATCCGTCAAACCTATAAAACGATTCGACAACAGCTCGGGGTGTCGATTGAGCAGCCGCAGAAAAAACGAAAACAAAAACTAAAGTTAAGAAGTTAGATATCCTGAAGGGCTTCATATGCTCCAAGTCGGAAAGATAAGTTTTGCAATAACCCTGTATTGAAACTAAAATCGTTCGAATGACCCGCCTGAAATTCGGCATAATTGTAACATTCATAATTTCAACCGGCACTCTCTCATCGTGCTCCGGGCCGGATACCGCAAACACAGCTTCGAATTCGGTAAATCAAGCATCGGCCAATTCACAAAGGATGGGAAATGACAGCGCCGAGGAACTTGGGTCATTGATACAGATGCCTTTCGAACCGGAAGAAGTTACATGGCGAACCTCGGAAGCGAACGGCAGGAAGCGTTTGGTCGCGGTTGTATTGTTAACCGAAGAAGATCATCGGGCTTTTGCTGCAAAGCACGGGTCAGCGGGCAATGATGTTCAGGTGAATGTGGAACGATGGTTTCCTGTGGAGCTAATCACTATGGGCGAAACCTCCGGGGAAATGACGATCGGCGGGAAGGCATCTCCGGCCGCGGAATTTTATCAGGATCCTTACATCGGCGGAAACGTCATTTTCATTCCGGACACCAATTATCTGGTCCTCGATCTGCAATCCGGGTGACTTTCGGCTCGTCGTAACAAGTTATGTATTTGTAACGACTTGCAAATGCTCTTCAAAGACTCTCTCCGTTTTTCCCGATCCTCATTTTCGTGATAGCATCGGGTTATCAAGGTTCAAAAGATGCGGCCGTTTTCGCCGAAAATCTTCCTCACAATAATTTTCGCGACGGCCGTGCTGAGCTATGCGCAGCGGACCAATCCCGTCGAGCGTCAGGTAGCAAATCCGCTCACCGATACCCCGAACGTAAATCCGATCGCCACGGAACAAAACATTTCGCCCAAACCGAAAAAGCCTGGCCTCGCACCGGAAGGCGGGTCGGGCGAGTTGGTTGTTTACTCGGAGAATCAGTCGGTCGAAGGGCCCGAAGGCAAACGGATCCTCACGCATTCCGGCAACGTCGATGTTCGGTACGGCATTTACCGTCTTCAATCCGATAAGGTCGTCATTTACGAAGAGACCGGGAAGGTCGAAGCGGACGGCAATGTAATTTTTGACCAGGGAATTGACCAGAGGATAACCGGAGCGACTGCGGTCTGGAATTATAAGACGAAGCTCGGATATTTTGTCGATTCGACCGGATTCACAAATCAGACCAACGACGGGACGATACTTTATTTTACGGCGGAGCGTGTGGACCGGGTCTCCATCGACGAGATCGTGATCAGGAAGGGTAAATTCACCGCCTGCGAGGAAGCGGTGCCGAAATGGTCGTTTACCGCGGACGAAGCGCGCGTGAAGTCGAACGACAAGGTTAGATTAAAAAGGCCGAGCTTTCGCATTAAAGACGTTCCGGTTTTCGCATTTCCCTGGCTTTCCATCCCGATCAAGCAAGAGGACAGGAGCTCAGGATTTCTGACACCGGCGTTCGGCTATTCCGCTACGAAAGGCGTACGGATAAGCGGCGCGTATTATCAAACCCTCGGCCGCTCCGCCGACGCCACGGCGCGGTTTGATATTTTTTCATCGCGAGGGATCGGGTACGGTCTCGACATTCGCACTCGAGCCAATTCGCGTTCGTATTTGAATGCGGGTTTCTACGCCGTGAAGGACAGGATATTCGGCCATCGGACCGATGCCGACCATCCGGACCAGGGCGGCACGACCGTTTACGCTGAAGGCGTCCATTATTTTCCGAACGGTTTCACAGCCGCTGTCGATGTTAGGCTCACTTCGAATTTGGCGTTTCGGCAGGTATTTCTCGACGGCGTTCAGCAGATCATCTCGCCGATCGAAGTGTCGCAGGCTTTTGTGAATAAGAGCTGGGGGAACTACACGCTCAATGTGCTGGCCAGGTCGCAGGTGATATCGATTCCGAACGTCCGCGTCCGATCGAAAAATCTACCGAGCATCAGTTTCGAAAAACGGCCGTCCCAGATCTCATTTTTGAAAGGTGTGTATTTTTCTTTCAAGACGAGCCTCGAGGGCGTGTCGCGCGAAGACGAGGTGGACGACCCGAAACTTTATTTCGCGATGACCGACGGCGATCCGATCGTTACTCCGGCATTAGGGCAGCGCCTCGACGCGTATCCGCAGGTGACGTTTCCGCTTCATACGAAATACGTGAATTTTACTTTCACCGGCGGCGCCCGAGTGACGTACTTTTCGAATTCGCTCGACGTTGAACGCCGGGTAGTAGGGCGCGATTTGGTGCGCAAGTACGGAGAATTCGAGCTGGACATCCGGCCCGTCGCGCTGGCAAAGAACTTTTACGGCAAAGAAGACAAATTCCGTTTCCGACATGTGATCGAGCCGTATCTTACGTATCGCTACATAAAAGGCGTCGACGAATTCAACCGCACCGTTCGTTACGACCAGCTTGACACGATCGCGGACACGAATGAGATCGAGTACGGATTGATCAACCGCATATACACGCGTCGCTATGCCGAAGCGGTAACAAACGAAGCCCAGCAACTGCTTTCCGCCGAAGCAGCGGATGAAAAGGAGCCGCTTTCGGTTCAGCCTTACGAAATATTCAATCTGACAGTCCGCGGAAAATATTTTTTCGACGAAGAATTCGGCGGGGCCCTGACGCCGGGCCGCCGGAACCAGCTTGCTCCGATGACGGCACTGAGCTTTTACACTTTCGGCGGCGTCCCGCGGAAATGGTCACCGATAAACGTCGACGCAACATACCGCCCGCAGAAGACGATCTTCTTCAATTCGCGTATGGACGTCGGCGTGAATCGTGACGGGCTTCGCGCCATCTCGGCGACGGTCGGATACGACACGCCGCTCGTGAAGATATTCCAAACCTTTTATTACACCCGAGCAGTTACGCTCATACCATCGCTTGCGCAATTTGCCAATGTTGCCGGAAAAGAGCCCGGAACGCTTCGCGGTTCGCAATGGAGCCCTTCGGTATTTCTCGGCGACCGCCAACGCGGCCTGTTCGGCGGGGCATCCATCTTTTTCGATTTCGAGAACCGGCGCGCGAGCGAACGTTCACCGATGATCTCTTCCTTGTGGACTGCGGGTTACGCGTTCGATTGCTGTGCGGTGACGGCCCAGTATTACACCTTCAATGTGGGCGCCCGATTCGAAAACCGGATCACGTTCGGTTTTCGTTTGAACGGGATCGGCGCGATCGGGACGGACCAGTTCGGGCAGGGTATCCGCTAGAATTATTTGGATTCGATAATTCGGTAATGACGCTGCGCGATCGAATTGTAGTATTCAACAGGCGCGAGGTCGTCGGTTAATACCGGCAGCGGCTCGAATAGCTTGTCACGTACTTCATGTGCGAGCATCGACGCGAATTCCGTATCTGCGGACCCAGGAACCGCGGGCTGCTTGAAAGCGATCACAACGAGATTTTGGAGCTCAGAATCATCGCGGTCGGATTTCACCTTGAAAACCTTTACTTCGTGGAAAACTGTCTTCCATGTGGCGAGCTCCGCTCTCAAGAACATATCGGCCTCGCCGGAAACCGCCGTTCCGATGTTAGCAACCAAAATTCCCTCGTCCGCGAGGGCTTTATGCATCGAACTAGCTGCTTCGACAGTCGTCAATTGATACGGCACCGAGAAAAGCGTGCCGAACGCATCCAAAAAGATCACGTCGTACTTGCCGGCGGGAACCGAACTTAAGAATACGCGTGCGTCCGCGTGAATGATGTTCATCCGCGGATCGTCCCGCAGCCGGAAATATTCACGGGCGAGCCGCGTCATTCCGGGGTCGATCTCAACTACATCGATCTCCGCGTCGGGATACCTATTTAGATAATCGCGCGGAAATGTATAGCCGGCGCCGCCTATCATGAGCGAACGCTTAATATCGGGGTTGTAATAGCTCGCTAAATGGAAAAACCGGTTGTAGTCAAATACAAGCTCGTCACTATCGAGGAAAACGGCGGATTGGACAAAGTACGGATCGTTCGCCAGAGCCTGCAGCTTTTTTCCGGTTTTCGGGTCGCTCGGTTGGAACAGAGTGAGCCGCGCGTACTCTGTGTCCAGCGCGAAAACCCGGTTCTGCGTCCACATAAGGTAAGCAATTGCCTCGGTG
>JAICPV010000074.1 GCA_025929655.1 Pyrinomonadaceae bacterium | reverse complement strand
GGCGCGATCGAAACCATTAAAGAGCATATTCGACGAGGCGATACCTACCAGACGAACCTAACGCAAACGTTGTCGGTCTCTCTCACCAACGGTGACGACCCGGGCGAGATCTTTACAAAGTTGCGACGCGATCATCCTGCTCCCTTTGGGGCGTTCATCGACCACGGCGATTCGCACGTGATTTCTGCTTCGCCCGAAAGATTTTTCAAGATCGCAGGAAACATTATTTCGACGTCTCCGATAAAGGGAACGCGTCCGCGCGGCCGCGATCCGAAAGAAGACGAGCGACTACGCGACGAGCTGCGGCAAAGCGAAAAGGACCGGGCCGAAAACACGATGATCGTCGATCTGCTTAGGAACGATCTCGGCCGCGTTTGTGAATACGGCAGTGTCGAAGTGAAAACACTATGTGACCTGGAGGAGCATCCCACGCTTTTTCATTTGGTTTCCACCGTTGAAGGAAGATTGCGAAACAATGTCACTTTCGCTGAAATTCTTGCTGCACTTTTCCCGTGCGGCTCGATCACAGGTGCCCCGAAAATTCGTACGATGCAGATCATCGACGAACTCGAGCCGTCAGCCCGCGGCCTCTCAATGGGTGCGATCGGTTTCTTCATTCCGGACACGGGATTCGTAGGAATGGAGCCGGGCTTCGAGCTTAGCGTTGCGATCAGAACCATGGTTATCCGAGACGGTGTTGCTGCATTCAACGTCGGGGGCGGCGTGACGATCGAGAGTGATTCCCAGGCGGAATACGAAGAATCTTTGCTCAAGGCGAAAGCGCTACTCACTGCACTTGGGAACAAATAAGAAAATAGTTCGTCTAATCTTTTCGGTATCAGGAGAAAAGATGAACCGTCCCGAAATAAATGTCACCCCGCTGATCGATGTCCTTTTAGTTCTTCTGATCATTTTTATGGTCGTTGCGCCGATTCGTCCGAGCAGTTTCAGTGCCCGGATACCGAGTGAGCGGACGAAGGATACGCCGGTCGTTCCCCATCCGGACACGCTGGTTGTCAGTTACCTGACAAGTTCCGAGATCCGCCTCAACAACGAATCAGTGAACGCGACGATCAGCGACACCGAATCGCTGACCTCGCGGCTGCGCGAGTTGTTTGCAAAGCGTCTGGCGAATTTTAACGAGCAGCGGACCGTTTTTATCAAGGCGCCGAGAACGTTACGTTACGGTGACGTGGCAAAGTTGATCGACGCGGTAAAGGCCGGGGGCGCTGACCCGGTCAGCCTACAGATCGACGACTTGGATTAAAACGATTTTTGCGGCACCAAACGGCCGATATGTTATAATCTCGCCGTAAATACGCGGCGCCGAAACCTTCCAGGCCGCCGCTTCTCCCAAGATCCGATCGGGCGAATGGTTAATTATTACGAAACTCTAAAAGTTTCACCCAAAGCGTCGAGGAACGAGATAAAATCGGCCTACCGGCGGCTTGCCCGAAAACTCCATCCAGATAAGAACAACGGGTCCGAACAAACAGCGATCGCGTTCGCGGCGATAGCCGAAGCCTATGAGGTTCTGGGGAACCCTAAGCAGCGTTCCGCCTATGACAAGCGCCTGGCTGCTGTAGTTCATTCGACCAACGGTAATGGTGACTCCGTTTTTGCGTCCTCGAACAGCCACGCGCAGCGTTGGCGGCAGCTGATCTACGAACACCGCTACAATGAAATAATCGACCGGATGATCGCCGAGGAGCGCAAGGAATCGCAGGCGCTTCAGAAATTCCTTTTCCCGGTTGTCGCACTTTTCGTCTCAACCCTTACGGTCGCGATCGTACGCCCAAATCTGTTCCTTTCCGATTACGTCGGCACGTTTTTCCGCATCATCGTTGTCTCGTTTTTCATCGTAGGAGTGATCCACATCGTCGGAAGAGTTCGCGAAGCCTTCGACCGGTTCACTTACGACGACGAGGATATTCACGAATCGATCCTCGACGAGACCGAACTGCCTTCGCGGCAGTATTCGCGATATCAGATGACGGCGATGTTGATCGGCGGGATCGTAATTTGCTTTGGGTTAGGGTTGACAATAGGTTACGTGTTTGAGCTGCGGTCTCTGACCGAGCCATACCTTTTCTCCGCTTTTCCGCAGATCGACGTGCTCTTTTTCCCACCGATCTTTGTCCTGGTGGTCGACGCGATGCACGGCTTTTTGCTGCGGTCCGAGGCATAACCGACGACTTGACCACACCGTTAAGACACTGTAAAATTTGTCGTTTGCTTGCAAGTAGAGGAAAGATAAGAGAGTTTTTGAATGGCAAATCACAAATCAGCATTAAAACGCGTTAGGCAAACTGCAAAACGTAACGAGATCAACCGCAGCAACCGAAGTAAGCTGCGCACGCAAATCAAGAAGCTGCGCGGAGCAGTGGCTTCGACGGACAAAAGCGCAAGCGGCGAACTGCTCACCCCGACCATTTCGCTTATCGACAAGGCGGTGAATAAGGGATTGATCCACAAGAACACCGCGGCCCGGTACAAATCTCGTTTGAGCAAACACGTCGCCGAACTCGCATAAAGATTCCACAAATATGATTTTCCAGAAGCCTGACCGTAAGGGGAGGCTTTTTTATTTGCCTACAGTTCTTTCGGCCGGCCCATAGCGTTCCGACGTTCGACAGTTTCTGATGTTCTGTTACAATCCCGCGAATGGCTGAATCGAGACGGTACAAGTTCTACGACCTCATCATGGCGGCCTTTGTTGCCGTTCTGCTTTGTTCGAACATCATCGGCGTCCAGAAGGTTACTTTCATCGACCTGCCGTTTTATGGCCAGTACATTTACGGCGCCGGGGTTTTATTTTTCCCGATCAGCTATCTTTTTGGCGACGTTCTCACGGAGGTTTACGGTTATAAGCGTTCGCGGCGGGTCATCTGGGCTGGGTTCGGAGCCCTGATCTTCGCATCGATCATGTCGTTCATCGTCACGAGCCTGCCGCCCGCGGGTACGATGTCGGCTGAGCAGGTCGCCGCCGTTCATTCCGTTTTCGGGCAGGTCTGGCGGATCGTTCTTGCATCGCTCATCGCTTTCTGGGCGGGCGAGTTCACAAATTCGTTCGTTCTCGCGAAGCTTAAGATCTTTACCAATGGTAAATACTTATGGTCGCGAACGATCGGTTCGACATTCGCCGGCGAAGCCGTTGACAGTCTGATCTTTTACCCACTGGCTTTTCTCGGGACCTGGTCGAACGAGCAAGTGATCAGTGTGATGATCGGGAACTACATTATTAAGGTTTTATGGGAAGTGCTGGCCACCCCGTTCACATACGCGATCGTCGGATTTCTCAAACGAGCGGAACACGAGGATTATTACGACACCAATACCGATTTCAATCCATTCAGCCTGGAAACCTAGTGCGCAATGAGGGCGCAATTGCGGGACACGTCAGGCCTCTGCGCGCCGTCGAATTGCTTCGAGAGCAACTTCGCTGTCATCGAAATGAAACTTCTCATGTTCGATGATCTGGTAAGTTTCATGCCCTTTTCCCGCAATAATTACGACGTCGTCTTTCGCGGCCGCGGCGATCGCTTGATTGATCGCATCGCGGCGGTCTGAGATAAGAGAATATGCGGTTCCTGTCGTCTTAACGCCCGTCTCGATCTGTCGAATGATCGTCATCGGGTCTTCGGTTCGTGGATTGTCGGAGGTGACAAAAACCAGATCGCTATTGTCACCTGCGACGCGGCCCATTGGCTCCCGCTTTGTCTTATCACGATCGCCGCCGCAGCCGAATACCGTTATCACCCTGCCCGAAGTCAATTCTCTCGCCGTTTTCAAGGTATTGAGCAGCGCATCGTCAGTGTGAGCGTAATCGACGACGACGGCGAAGTCGCCATCGTGGGGAACCCGCTCGAATCGGCCCGGAGCACCGACACACTTGTTCAATCCCGACACGATCGAATCAAGATCGTAACCGAGTTCCGACGCCGCAGCCGTCGCGGAAAGCATGTTGTACACGTGAGGGCGGCCTACGAGAGGGGAGTTAACCGCCGCTTGACCGTTCGGCGTGTTCAAAGAAAACGATGTGCCGGCCAATAACGAAACCGACACGTCTCTCGCGAAAAAATCTGCGTTTTGGTCGATCTGCGACGTGGTGACGACGATTTGGCCCTTCGAACGCAATTCCTCGGCAAGCTTCTTCCCCCATACGTCATCGATATTGATCACGCTAGAACCTGGAGTTTCCCCGATCCGCCCGTCGAAGAGTTTCTTCTTCGCGTCGAAATAGTCCTCCATCGAGCCGTGGTAATCGAGATGGTCTTGCGTCAGATTTGTAAAGATCGCGACGCGGAACCTCAGCCAGTCGCAGCGATGAAGGTCGATCGCCTGAGACGATGCTTCCATCGCCGCCATTCTGCATCCGGCATCGACCGCATTGCGCAGAAAGCGATTTGTGTCCGAAGCTTCCGGCGTGGTCCGGACCGCCTCTTGGGACTTTTCGCCGATCCGATATTCGACCGTCGTCAGCATTGCCGGTTTGATACCGGCGGCCTCCGCCAAAGCGAAACACAGATACGTCGTTGTCGTTTTGCCATTGGTACCGGTGATGCCGATCAAGTCAAGTTGAAATGAAGGATCTCCGTTGATCACGGAGGCAGCTTTTGCCAATGCCGTGCGCGAATTGCGCACTTTTAGCCACGAGCCTTCAAAATCTGCCGGCGGATCGTACTCGGAAATAATTCCCTCCGCGCCCCGCCGGATGACGTCGCTCACAAAACGATGGCCGTCGGTCGTGAGCCCCTTGATGGCTGCGAAAAGTGTCCCTGCGCGAGCTTGGCGCGAGTCATGTGTGACGTCGGTTACAGCCGAATTGCGCGGTCCCGAAAGTTCCGCGTTTAAAGCATCGCTGACTTTTTTGATAGTGATTTCCAAAGTTCGTTCCAAATATTCCTGCCGATTATACGATACGGAAAATTTTTGCACGAACAACTCTACGTAGATTTCGTATAGTCAAAGATACGGAGGTGTTTTCGAATGAACATCCTGAAATTATTGCTTGCGATAGTCGGAATTGCTCTCGGCATTTATTTCGTTTTCTGGATCTTAGGGATCCTTGGCACACTGCTCTGGTACGGCATAATGCTGGCTTTGGTAGGCGGCGTGGTTTATGGCGGCTATCGGCTGTTTCGAAAGGCTGAAGACAGATATGTCGGGTCCGGTCCGGCCCGCGGAGAAATCGAACGCGATTATCAGATGTCGTGGGACGAATACGAGAAGAAATATCTTCACAAATGATCGACTAGACTTTCGAATTCATGTTGGCTAAATTCGAAGTGTTGATCTGGATCGCGATCCGGTTTCGGGATTCAAGATCTGAAATCTGAGATCCCAGATCGTTGTGCCGAGGTGGCGAAATTGGCAGACGCACTAGACTTAGGATCTAGCGTCGAAAGACGTGCAGGTTCGATTCCTGTCCTCGGCACCACATTCAGTTATCAGTTGGCCGGTTGTCAGTCGTCAGAAAGACACTGATCCGGCCAGTTTATTTTCAACCTTTGTAACTACCAGCCGACAACTGACAACCGACTACCGAGTTGTTATCCTTTTGCTAGATGAAAAGTGAAGTCAAAGAGATATCACCTACGCAGCGTGAAATTCATATCGAGATCGATCCGGAATCTCTAAAGCAGGCGTACGGGCTGGTAAGCCAGAAATACGCCAAAAAGGTGAACGTCCCCGGTTTTCGAAAAGGGTTCGCGCCATTGGACGTAGTTCGCCTGCGGTTCAAAGATGAGATCAAAAGCGAAGTGCTCCAGCAGGTCGTTCCATTGAAGGTGAGCGAAGCGATACAGGAACACGACCTTCGGCCACTGGTGGAACCACAATTACATATTGAAAAGATCGACGATGTAAAAGTGAACGGCTCCGAAGCCGTAAAAGTTCACGCACATGTCGAGGTGATGCCCGATGTGCCGACCCCAGATTATCAGGGCATCGAAGTTACCCGTCGTGTAAAGCCGGTCGACGATTCAGAGATCGACGACTTGATCCAGCATAAGCTCGCGCAGGAAGCAGCGATGATCCCCGTTGAAGGCCGGGTGAGCGCGGAAGGCGATACGGTCATCGTCGATCTGGAAGGTAAATTTGCTGACGATCCTGACGGCGACCCGATCACCGCCGAGGACCTCGAAGTAAAACTCGGCGACGAAGTGATCGAAAAAGCGTTCACGGAAAATCTAGTTGGCGTCAGCCAGGACGATGAAAAGGAGTTTACCGTCGCCTACCCGGCAGATTTTACATCTGCCGCTTTGGCCGGAAGAACGGTCCATTACAAAGCGAAGGTCAAATCCGTCGGGCGGATGGAGACCCCTGAAGCGAACGATGAGTGGGCGAAGAGCCTTGATGAAGAAGTATCATCATTGAAGGATCTTCGAAAAAAGCTTCGGTCCGATCTCGAAACCTATGCAAAGGCGGACGCAGACGCACGCGTGCGAAATGAAGCGCTTGCCAAACTGATCGAGCAGAATGCTTTCGAAGTTCCAAACGTCCTGATCGAAAACCAGGCGAGAAATTTGCTCAATAATTTCGCACGCGATCTGCAGCAGCGGGGCGTTGATCTGAATGCTGTGGAGAATAATTTCGTTCAGATGGCGTACGAGCAGATGCGGACACAGGCCGAGCGTGACGTACGCGGCGCGATGCTTCTTGAAAAGATCGGCGAAGCTGAAAACGTCGAACTGAAAAAAGAAGAGATCGACGACGAGATCTCAAAGATGGCTGAGTACTATCGTACGACTCCAGAAGAAGTTCGCGAATCGTTAGGAAAACAAGGCGGCGAACGAACGATCGAGAATAATCTTCGAACGCGAAAAACGATCGAAGCACTGGTTTCGCAGGCGAATGTGATCGATGGGCCATGGGTCGACGAAGAGACATCCGAGGCGTCGACTGAAGAGGCCAAACCGAAAAAGGCGGCGAAAAAGAAAGCGACGGCGAAAAAAGCAAAAGGCGGTTGATGTAGATATAGGTTGCAAATCTTATCGAATGATGTAGAATCTGCAATCGGTTGTTTCCTCAACCGCATATCACGCTTCCCGTTCATCCAATAACTTAAGAAGAAATTCTGAGAGGCATTTATGGCTTTAGTACCAATGGTTGTCGAGCAAACGTCGCGTGGCGAACGTGCGTTCGATATTTATTCGCGTTTACTCAAGGATAGCATAATTTTTATCGGAACTCCGATAGACGACACGATAGCTAATTTGATCGTCGCGCAACTTTTATTTTTAGAAGCGGAGGACCCCGAACGCGATATCAACTTGTATATAAACTCCCCGGGCGGTTCGATAACCGCTGGAATGGCCATATACGACACGATGCAGTTTATTAAAAACGACGTCACCACGATATGCGTTGGCCAGTGCGCATCGATGGGAGCGCTATTGCTTTGTGCCGGGACGAAAGGGAAGCGGTTTGCATTGCCGCATGCGCGTGTGCTGATACATCAGCCGTCGGGCGGCGCTTCGGGGCAGGCGACTGATGTTCGCATCATGGCCGAAGAGATCCTTCGCATGCGAGAAATGACGTCGCGGATCATCGCAAATCACAGCGGCCAGTCGTTCGAACAGGTGGAAAAGGATGTCGAGCGAGACCGCATACTTTCGCCCCCCCAAGCGAAGGAATACGGATTGATCGACGAGGTGATCGAACACAGAGAGAAATAGTCCAATAAGTCTGGCAAGTCAGGTGCCGATCTGCCTAGACTTCGAGAGTGTCAAAACTCACGACTGATCCTTATGGCAAATTTCCGCCGTCCAGAAGAACTCCTTTGCTGCTCGTTTTGCGGCAAGTCGCAGAACGACGTCAAAAAGCTGATCGCCGGCCCCGGCGTGTACGTTTGCAATGAGTGCATCGACATTTGCAACGAGATAATTTCCGACGACGAGCGTGTAGAAACTTCGTCAACGCGGACGACGCTCCCGAAGCCTCAGGAAATTAGTGCTTTCCTGGACGAATACGTCATCGGACAGGATGAATCGAAAAAACGCCTTTCGGTTGCGGTCTATCAGCATTACAAAAGATTAGAGCTGGCGAAAAGGCGTTCTGACGTCGAGGTACAAAAATCTAATATCCTCCTGATCGGGCCGACGGGCACTGGAAAGACCCTGCTGGCGCAGACGCTGGCACGCGTGCTGAGCGTACCGTTCTGCATCGTCGACGCCACCAGCCTCACCGAAGCGGGTTACGTAGGCGAGGACGTGGAGAATATTCTCGTCCGATTATTACAGGCCGCGGGGAACGATCTCGAAAAGGCACAGCAGGGGATCATCTACATCGACGAGATCGACAAGATCTGCCGAAAGGACGACAACCCCTCGATCACCCGCGACGTCTCGGGCGAAGGCGTGCAGCAAGCGCTTCTTAAAATTCTCGAGGGCACGGTCGCGAACATCCCGACCT
>JAICPV010000335.1 GCA_025929655.1 Pyrinomonadaceae bacterium | reverse complement strand
GCCGCCGCCGCCGGCGGTGCCGCGATGTATAGTTACAGCCTCGCGGACCTGGTTGCGCTCGCCGATCTCGGTTCGCGTCGGTTCGCCTTTGTACTTCAGGTCCTGCGGAGGCAGGCCGACCGTCGCGAACGGGAAAATATGCGTGTCACGCCCAATCCTTGTGTCGCCGTCGACCACTACATGAGATTCAAGCCGCACGCCGCTTTCCAGAACGGCGTGGCTCCCGACAGTCGAGAATGGGCCGATATAGCAGCCCTCACCGATCGAAGCTCCGTCGGCGACGATCGCGGACGCGTGTACGAATGATGACGACATTGGAGCTATCAGTGACGGTCCTCGTCACTATTGGTCGGCGGTGCATCCGACGCGACATCGTCGGCGACGAACCCATCCCGAACGATCAGCCATGTAAACACAGCCATCGCGGGGATCGAAAGTATAAAGCCGAGCAGTGCGCCTCCGAGCGTCGAGGCTATCAAGCCGAACACACCCAGCCGGACCTTACCTTTGATGAATCCCGCGACCAGGGGCACCAAACCCAGTAGGAAACCTACGCCGGCAGGGATCAGTGCATAGAGAATTGCCTCGTTTCCGGTGAGTCGAACTTCTTCCATTACGATTTCAGCTCCTTTCGATCGGCGATGATACAGAGTATTTCCGTTTCGGCTGTTACCTGACCGTCCACGCTCGCGACCCCGCTCATTTTCTGGATCCGACGCCCGGGACGAATAGCCGTGACCTCCAGGCGAAGTGTGTCCCCCGGCACGACCGGACGCCGGAATCGCGCCCCGTCGATGCCGCTGAACAGCGGAATTCGGGAATCGGCGTCGTCGAATTCGCGCAATGCCAGAATAGCCCCGGCTTGAGCCAGCGCTTCGATCTGCAAAACGCCTGGCATTACGGGCATTCCCGGGAAATGGCCCTGAAAGTATGGCTCATTGGCCGTGACCTGTTTTATCGCGACGATCCGCTTCATGGGTTCGAGCTCGATCACCGAATCGACCAACAGGAACGGGTACCGGTGAGGAAGGATCTCCAAGATCGCCTTTGTGTCGTATATCGTCGTCATCGATCCGGGGAAAGTGCGTAATGCATCGCCGAAAACGAAATCAGCCGGTCAAAGTTTAACTTCAACCGGCCGAGAATGCGAAATTCGATACTTCCGTTATTTAGGGGTGGCTGCTGCGGTTGCGGCTGCCGGGCGCTGGTTGTAAAAAGTGATAAATTCCTTTGTCACATTAGCGCCGGTGTCCAAGTGCAGGATCGCTCCTGCCTGGGCCAGCTTTTCAATGTCGAGGATCGCGACGTAGCCTTTCTGCTTACCGAAATCAGCGATGGCCTTGCCGATATCTGCATTTAGCGGTCCAAGGATCTCGCCGCCGCGTTTCTGAACGAAGGCGTCATATTCCTTTTTCTTGAATTCGAGCTCGCGGGTGAGCCGTTCGCCCTCGTCTTTCTTCGCCAGAGCCGCCTTCTGATCGACAGGAACGGCCGGATTCGACTGCATTTTCCTAAGATCTTCAGCGATCGTCTGGATCTTCGTCTGAATGCCGACGAGCTCTGTTTCGCGCGGCTTCGCTTCGTTGGCGAGCGACTTGTAAGCGCTTACATATCTAACAATGCCTTCTTTTTCGTCGCTAAAGGCACCTGTATCGATCCACCCGATCTTCGTCGCGGGCTGGACCTGGCCGAACGCCGTGGCACCGAGTGTGAACACGAACAAGAAAGCGGCCGCGATAAATCCAAACTTCTTCATTTTGTTTAGTACTCCTGGAAAAATGCGATTGACTGTTTTTACTAGATACTTTGAAACAAACGCGGGCGATTTTGTTGCCCGCGCCTTTGGAAAACGCAAAATACTATTCTATCCCGAATCGGATGTCAACAATCGGCCGCTAAAACGTACGCCCGACCGTGAATTTGAAGCCGTTTTTCTTGCCCGGGAGGAAGATGCCGGGAAGCTCTTCCGTTACCCCGATCTGTGCGTTGGGGTTATAAAAATAGATCAGGCGAAACGGCACATTAACGACCGGAACCTGCACCCGAAGTTCCACTCCGACACTCGCCTTGTAATCGCTTAACTTTGCAAAGGCGGCCTGGTCCGCTCTGAGGATCGAATTCTGCTGTGCTTCACCACGCAGGAATAGCTGCTGCACCTGCGGAGTCAAGCTTGTCGGGCAGCCGAGCCGGTTGCCGCGGCAGAACTCGTTCACGAAGTCCGTCTTGGTCATTATTCGGCCGTGATAATAAAGCAGGCTGCCAAAGCTGCTCTCGAGCGTCGGTGTGTTGATCAACGACAGTGCCGTAACTCGGCCGGGGCCAAGAAACAGATCGTCCCGCAGAAACTCACTATTAATGACCTGCGGATCGGATTTGCGAAGGTTGAAAACAGTCCCAACGTCCGCAAAAACAGCCAGCGTTGCGGGCCCAAAGATGGGGATCCGGTACTCGAAATTTCCGAGAAGCTGGGTGTCCCCCCCGATGAACCTGAAGTTCTTCGAGAAGAGCGCTGGGTTTGCCCCGGAAATGCCGGTAAGCAGTCCCAGCTGCGATATCTCGTCCAGTATCAGCGGGTTTTCGAAACCCGTCATAGGGGCAGGCTCGCCTCCTGCATTCGTTGCAACAACAACATTGCGAGTCGTAACGAATGTGTCGAACGGTGCGATGGGGCCGATGGATCGAGATTCGTATCCGCGAAGGTCATTCTCGCTCCCGAGAAAATACCGCTCGTAGACAGGGATGCCGCCGACAAAAGCGATCGAATTGGCGTTGCGTATCTTATCGGTGATCGCCCAGGCGCCAACGGTACCCGCCTGGATCCGAAAGGCAAACACATCCGGGGTTTTCGTCTTTTTCTTACGAACCGGAATAAATTTCGAGAACGTGATATTCGGCTGATATGTTCGAACGTCGCCGCCAAGGCCGGCAAACGCGAACGAAAACGACAACTGTTGTCCGCTAAGCGTGTCGATGCCGTTCTCGGCCGGACGTCGGGTGTCATAAACAAATGATCCCGTGATCCGGCTGGTGATGATATTCGGCTGGGAGTAAATGATCGGAATCCGTGCCGACGGGTCGGCACTCTCGTTGATGGGCGGATCGGTTATCGACGTCGCCGAAAACTGGTACGACATTCCGACGCGTGAAAACTGGGTAAATTGCCTTTTCTTGAAAAGAAGCTCGGAAAGCGGTGCCGTAGCGAATACATTCGCGCCGTAAGTTCGTTGGGTGAAAAGGTTACTTTCGTCCGTGACGATCTGACCGAGCGGATTGAACAGGTCGTTAATAATGTCCTGATTCTGCGTCAGGAAAGTGCCCTCGCCGAAGAACTTGTAATTCGACGCGAACGCCGAGAACCCGACCGAGATCGGACGGTCCCTAAAATACGGCTGCTGGTAAGTGAACTGGAAGCTCTGCTGCCGGTTACCCGCACCCATTTGGAACGAAAGCACTTCACCGCGGCCGGCAAGGTTGTTCGTCGAATATTCCAAGCCAAAGAAGGTGCCTCCGATACCGGAAACTCCGCCGTTAAATGAGATCTGCTGACGGCCTTTCTCCTTTACCTTCACGATCAGATCGACGTCGCCCTGCTCTTCGTCCGTACGCTTTTCGACATCCTGGTCTTTATCGACCGGATCGAAGTACTGGGTTTGGTTCAGCCTCGCAACG
>JAICPV010000594.1 GCA_025929655.1 Pyrinomonadaceae bacterium | reverse complement strand
TCGCGGCTGTATTTCGTCATCCATGCGGAAGCCGTCATCGCCCCCAGCTGCGCACCTGTGTTTCCGCCCAAAATTGCGCCGCCGAAAATTAGTCCAAGCTGCCCGAGGACGCTTCCCGCGCTTGATTGTTTCGTAGCCTGGGCGGTCGAATGCCGAAGGGCGACGTGGCTGATCTCGTGCGCCATCACGCCCGCCATCTCGCCTTCGTTGCGAGCGGCCTCGATCATCCCTCGGTTGACGTACATCGGCCCGCCGGGCAATGCGAAGGCGTTAATGTCGCTGGCGTTCACCACCTTGAACTGATAATCGAAGGCAGGCTGCCGAAACTGTGGCGGTATGGCGGCGACAAGACGCTGGCCGACGCGCTCGACATAAGCGTTAGCATCTTCGTCCGGGAGGATCGGGTACTTTTGCTCGACCTGCTGTGCAGTTTTCCTGCCGAGCTCGACGTCGTCCTGGACCTTATATTTGTTCTTCGGCGCGCTGACCGACGTTTGCCCGATCGCAGCGACCGGCGAAAGGCAAAACGCCGCGAACAAAACGAATGCGAATACTTTCTCCTGAACCCTGTAAACTTTCATCCATCCTCCTCAACCTGTTCCATATATAAATATAGAACAAGCCGGCCGTTCCGGCTTCGCTTTGATGGAAATGCAGATGCTGAGCGTTGCCGAAGAACTTGGCTGCGGATGACGGTTCGCTACAATTCACTTTGACCAGATCAATGAAAATTCGCCGGCGGATATTGATCGAACGGCAAATCTCAAAGTGCCGTTAGACTTCGATTGGGCGAAGGAATATATTTTAGTTTCGAATCAAACCTACAGCTTATTGGAGACAAAAATGGCTTTCAGCTTACTACCGAGGGAAGACCAGTATTTCGCACTCTTTTCGCAGATCAGCGGGAAGCTGCAGGAGGCGTCGAAGATCCTCGTCGAGATGATGCAGGCGTCTGACACGGATTACGAATCGCTGTCGAGAAAGATCAAGGACGTCGAACACGAATGCGACGAGCTGACCCACAATGTCACGACGAAGCTGAACAAGTCGTTCATCACCCCCTTCGATCGGGAAGATATTTACACCCTTGCGGTGGCCCTGGACGACATCTGCGATTACATCGACGCAGCGGGCCGGGCGGTCGTGATGTATAACATTCACGAGTCCGATCCGTATGCCATCAAGCTGGCGATCGTCCTTCAAAAACAGGCCGATGAGATCCAGGCGGCCACGAACCTGCTGGAACACGCCAAGGGAATGGGCCCGCATCTTCTGGAAATTCAACGGCTCGAAAACGAGGCGGACGACATCTATTTCCGCGCCATGGCGGACCTTTTCAAGAATTCACCCGATGCGATCCATCTGATCAAGTGGAAGGAGCTGTACGAGATCCTCGAAAACGCCACCGACCGCTGCGAGAGCGTGGGCAACATCATCGAGAGCATAGTTCTAAAGCACAACTGATAACTGAAAACTGATAGTTGATAGTGGATAGTTCGGAGTGGCAACGGAGAGCATTCTTAAATC
>JAICPV010000446.1 GCA_025929655.1 Pyrinomonadaceae bacterium | reverse complement strand
TATCGCTCGGGTTTCCGCCTGCGCATGTACCTTGTTTACAGCATCATTTATACGCTCGGCTTTTTGCTTATGCTGCCGGCATTTTTGCTTAATCGGCAAAAATACGCATCGGGGTTTTCTCAGCGTCTTGGGAACTATCCTGAATTCGAACAAGACGATCGAAAGGTCATCTGGCTGCATTGCGTTTCGGTCGGCGAGACAAATGCCGCCAGGCCGCTGGTCGACAAACTGTTGGGAGAATTTCCCGATCATCGCCTGATAGT
Source organism: Pyrinomonadaceae bacterium (assembly GCA_025929655.1). Classification (GTDB taxonomy): domain Bacteria; phylum Acidobacteriota; class Blastocatellia; order Pyrinomonadales; family Pyrinomonadaceae; genus OLB17. The sequence continues at coordinate 2,412 of JAICPV010000446.1, read as the reverse complement.
TTCCACTATCACAAAAACTGGCCAGGAGCTCGCGCAAAAGATCTTTGGGGAAAAAGTCGATTCGATCTTTTACTTCCCTTTCGACTGGAGATTCAGCGTCCGCCGCGCTGTTCGACATTTCAAGCCCTCTCTTGTCCTTTTGATGGAAACCGAGATCTGGCCGCGGTTCGTTCACGAAGCGAAGCGGTCAGGAGCAAAAGTCGCGATCGTCAACGGGAGGATGTCGGAAAGATCGGCTGCGCGATATTCCAAAGTAAAAAGTTTTATCTCCCGTGTCTTGAAAGACATTGATCTGGCGCTTGTGCAGAGCGGGAACGACGGGAAACGCTTGATCGGACTAGGGATCGATAGCGAACGGGTGGGAATTACCGGTAACGTGAAATTCGACCAGGTTCCTGCATCGGGCGATGCAGCAACAACTAAGTATTTTCGCGAACGTTTCGGGATTTCGCCTGAAAAACCATTGATCGTTGCGGCAAGTACGCATGAACCAGAAGAAGCATATGTCATTGAATCGCTCGATGGTGTTCTGGGTCGCGATTGCCGCCTTCTGCTTGCTCCGCGGCATCCTGAACGATTTGATTCGGTCGCAAGGTTACCTGAACGGTACTCGTACTCTCTTGTTCGGCGTAGTTCTGATCCAACCGATCTTGATGCGACAGCCGACATCATTCTGCTCGATTCGATTGGAGAACTCCGTTCGGTTTATCCGTTAGCCGACATCGTCTTTGTAGGGGGATCTTTGATTCCCCATGGCGGCCAAAGCATTCTCGAACCGGCCGCTGAAGGCAAAGCGATCGCAACTGGTCCATATACTCACAATTTCGAAAGCGTCGTAAACACGTTTCTCGAAAATGATGCAATACTTCAAACGCCGACTTCTGCCGATGACTTCTCGATATCTGAGCGTCTTTACGAAGCATTTACATTGCTGCTTGAAAACGAGTCGCGGCGATACGAACTTGGACGAAATGCAAAGGCATTAATGGAACGCGCAAGCGGCGACGCTACCGACCGCACGGTTAAAGAACTTGTTCAATTGATCGGTTAAGAAAATAGCTACTAGCTGATAGCTAATTGCAAACCCTTGTCCATCGCTTTTTACATACTCGCTCTCCTTCTGATCTATTTCAGCTTCCGATCGTTTCGCGGCGGGATAGATTATCTGAATTACTTCAAGCAGGAACTTGCGAAGCAGCCTTCACGGTTTGCGCCGTTCGCGACGGTTATTTGCCCATGTAAAGGTGATGAGGGCGGCCTGATCGAGAATCTCGAAGCGCTTTTTGAGCAGCAATATCCGGCGTATGAGGTCGTTTTTGTGGTTGATGATGGAACTGATCGCGCAGTGAAGGTTATTGAACAGGTTTCACGCAAAGGCGCAAAGGACGCAAAGAGATCTAAGATCGTTATCGCTACGAAAGCAACAGATTCGAGCCAAAAGGTTGAGAACCTTCGCGAGGCGGTATTGCATGCTGATGAGCGGTCGGAGGTTTTCGTCTTTGTCGATTCCGATGCGCGGCCGGCGAAGGATTGGCTCCGAAGCTTGGTTGCGCCGCTGGAAAAAGAGGATGTCGGCGTGGCGACGGGTTACAGATGGTTCATCTCATCGAAGCCGACGATCGGCTCGGAATTGCGGAACGTCTGGAATGCTTCGATCGCGTCGCAGCTCGGGCCGAATACGAAAGCCAATTTCTGCTGGGGCGGGTCTATGGCGATCCGACGCGAAACGTTCGAAAAACTCGACATTCGAGCACGGTGGCAAGGCATCGTGTCTGACGATTTCGTGGTCCGAACGGTGATGAACGAGGCCGGGCTCGCGATACATTTTGTTCCGCAAGCGATGACCGCATCGATCGGCGACTGTTCGTTCCGTGAAATGCTCGAATTTACAACCCGCCAGATGAAGCTCACGCGTGTTTATGCGCAGAAATTCTGGCTGATGTCGTTTCTGGGTTCGGGACTTTTTTGTCTCGTAATGCTCTGGTCGCTCGCGATCGTGATCTTCGGTCGCGGAAATGACACCCCGGTCTTGGCCGCAATCGCTACGATTTTCCTCGTTTCGGCGCTCAGCGTCGGTAAATCGTATTTGAGATTAAAAGCGGTCCGTCTGATTCTTCGCGAATACGAAAAGGAGCTGCAACGCCAAACTTTCCCGCAAACGACCCTTTGGGCTGTCGCGCCGTTCATTTTCCTCGCGAACTGCGTTTTTGCACTCGTTTCCCGCCGCATCAAATGGCGCGGAACGACCTACGAGATGGTTTCGCACAATGAAACCCGCGTGATCCCGAATCATAATGAACTCTGACAGGCCCGAAACGCATCCAAGACAGGATAATGCTATATTCATCCTTTAGTTTTCGTGCCCGGAAAAACCCTCTCCTTATGCGAACTCTTCCAAGATTTTGCGCGCTT
>JAICPV010000034.1 GCA_025929655.1 Pyrinomonadaceae bacterium | reverse complement strand
TGCTGCTGCCGATACTCTTGTTCGCGATCCTGAAGCTCGCCAACGATGAAACCATCATGGGCGAGTACAAGAATCATCGGGCGCTGAATCTTGTCGCATTCCTTATCGCCGCGGTAGTTTCCGTTCTTTCTTTGACATTGATTGGAAAAACAATAGTTGGTATGTTTTAGCGGTTTCGTATGCCAGATTCCGGTTTACAACGTAAAACCTTCTTCTTCCTGATCTTTGCGGGCGTTATCACGATCCTTGCCATAACCGTCCCTTTCATAGAAGACCTCTTGAGCGCTTATGTGCTGAACCAACTGGGGCTAGCCCTAAATCCGGAAGGACGGCTTATATCCCCGGAAGGAGCGCAGCCCGGTATGATGGTGCAGACCTTCTACGACCTGGCCGTCAATATCTTCCACATCATAAAGATCCTTTTGTGGATGACGCTGGTGATATCGGTGGTCCGTTTCGTCGGATACTTGATCTTCTCGACCGCCCTTCGGAAAAGCGGACCATCCGAGATCGCATCGCTGCTGCGCACGGTCCTCTCCATCATCATCTACATAGTCGCTTTCTTCATAATTTTTCAATCGCAGTATCCGGGCGTCCAGCTCGCACCGCTTTTTACTGGGTCGACTATCATCGGCATCGTGGTCGGCCTGGCGCTGCAGGACACACTAGGAAATCTTTTCGCCGGGATCGCGTTACAGGCCGATCAGCCGTTCCAGGTCGGAGATGTCGTCAGCATCTCCAATCGCGGCACGGGCGTCGTCGAGAGTGTCTCCTGGCGCGGCGTGAAGATCCGCACCTTTCAGAGCAAACTTCTGATCATCAGCAATGCTGTTTTGGGGCGGGAAACTATCGAGGTCGCTCCGCGCGGCAATTTGAACGCTCGCGTCGTGCATTTCAGCTCCATTTACAATGTTTCGCCGTCGAAGGTCGCGCAATTGGTGCGGGAAACCGTGCGCCACGTTGAAAATGTTTCGAACCGTGTGCGGCCGGTCGTAAGGATTCGAAACCTGGGGGAAGGCGGACTGGAATGGGAAGTAAAATACTGGATCGAGAACTACGAAAAGTTCAACGACACCGATGCTCTGATCCGCCAGCGAATCTGGTACGCATTCGAACGCGAGGGGCTGAGTTTTTCGCACCCGTCGATGAGCGTTCACATGGAGGCGGAAAGACCGGTAGTTTCCAGCGACGAACGAGCTAACGCGTTTGCGGAACACTTGAGCAGCGTACCGGTCTTCGCTCCGCTTTCGGAAGAGGAGATCGAAAAACTTTCGCGAGCCTCGGTAAAGCGCATTTTTGCACCGGGCGAAGCCATCGTGCGAAAGGGCCAGGAAGGCCGGTCGATGTTCATCGTAGTTCGCGGGAATGTGAAAGTCCAGATACCGGATCAGAACGGCCAAAAGGTCATTAACCGTCTCGGCCCGAACGACTTCTTTGGTGAAATGAGCCTGCTAACGGGCGAACCGCGCTCGGCGACCGTAGTTGCGGAAGATGAGGTAGATGTCCTGGAAATACGTAAAGGGGCGTTGAGGCCGATCTTCGAAGCGAATCCAGAGCTTATGACATCGGTGTGCGAGATCATCGAGGAGCGAAAGCTGCTGTTGCAGGAACAAATGCCCGAAGAGGACCTGGCAAAGCCGGCCGCAAATCGAAGCGTGCTCGGATCGATAAGGCGGTTCTTCGGAATAAAGTGACGGGTCTATTGGACGTTTCGGTCGTAGATGTCGTGTAATACTTCGACTATCGGTTTTCGCGGAGTTTCTTCCTTACCGTTCTTTCGTGACGGGGGCCTTTCGTGGAAAGACGTGACGCTCTGAGGTTTCTGCCTAATTGAGTCCTCGGTTCCGTTTACCGATTCCGGTGTCTTAGCAGGCGCTTCATCAACAGAGCTCTGTTCCGGGTTGCCGCCGGATAAGGCCTTCGCATCGGCCGCCTCAGGCTTCGAACGTTCAAGCGTCGTCCGGCTATCGGCAAGCAGCGCGTCGGTTTTCAGCTTGCGGCCGCGTTCGAGCGCCCGAACGGCGGCGGAGGTCATCGGAGCCTCGGCGGGTTCACGCTCGATCTTTCGAAGAACGCTCACATAATTACGAAGTTCGACAGAGGGATACACTACGGAGCTTTCGAACGATTCCGGATTTTCGGCGACAAACGAAAGATGGCGAACCGCTGCGGAATGATCGCCGACCTTGTGATAAAGCGCCCCAAGAGCGTAATGAACAAGCGGCGGCGCGTTTCGCATTTCCTTTACGATCCGCTCGCCCCGCGTGATCGCCTCGTTTATTTCGAATCCGTACCAATGCCGAACATCGCCCCGAAGGATCTCGTGTGCGGATAGGTAAAACTCGAAGATAGAACGCGTCCTCATCTTGCTGCCTGCGGAGAACATTTTCGCCATGAAATAGGCGAATACACCGAAAAAGAAAACTATAAAGATCGGTATGTTTACGACGACCAAAAGCGATGCCACGACCCCGAGCGCCAGCAGATACTGCCCTTTGTTTCGGACAGTTTTGGAAAGGCTAGTGTGTTCGCTGGGCTCGTGCACAATAGATTGGACCTGTTACGCCTCCGGCTGATCGCCGGTTGTTTTTTCCTTTGCGGACGCCTTTTTCTTCCCGACGCCCCGTCCATCCTTTCCATTCGAAGATTCGGCGGGCCGAGACTGACGCTTTTGATCCTCCTCTTTCTTGAAGCCGAATTCGGCCATCACGTCTCCGATCTTTTCAAAGACCTTGAACGGTGAATTGATCACGAAAGCGAAAGTTTCGCCAAGGGCGATCGCTTCAAGTTCCATCAAATTCGCAATCTTCTTTTCCAAGGGAAGCTCGCTGAATTCTTTCTTATACGCTTCCTCCCGATCCTCGCTTTCCTTCTTGGCCTTTGCTTCTTCTTTTTTCTTTTCTACCATCGCCGATATTACTCCTGGCTTTTCGATCTTTACGTAACATGCGAGACGTTTGTTTTGCTTGCGATCCTCAGCCGTCAATTGGGCTTTCTCCTCTTCAGTTTGGTCCGAAAGCAGTTCGGCCCCTTCGTTTATCGCGAACTTGCATTCGTGCCCGCCGTCTTCCTCACAGTCGAATGAAGAAGCCGCGCCCATTCGCTTCGCGGCGTCGATCAGGTACGTCCCCACCGGAACGACGCCCTCGCGGCCCTCATCAAAACGGATCTCTACTTCTTCCATAATTCGCTATACTACGCACTCACATTTGTACGAACCTTGACACGCGGCTGCGCGCCCGAGGGTGCTGTCGGGGAATCCATGTGAGCCGTCTGGCATTCCGCGCACACGCCCCACAACCGCAGGCTATGATGCGTCGGCCGAAAGCCGAATTTGTCTGCCATCTGGTCCTGCAGATCCTCGATCTGCGGCGAAAAAAACTCCAAGACCTTACCGCATTCCGTACAGATCATATGATCGTGATGCTCGTGTTTGAAATGATGCTCGTAATAGGTCTTGTTATCGCCGAACCGTACCTCGCGTGCCAGCCCTGCCTCAGTAAGAAGCTTCAACGTGCGGTAAACGGTCGTGTGCCCGACCGACGGGTCCTCGCGATGAACCAGAAAATAAAGGTCCTCGCTTGTTAGATGCTCCTCGGTGCGTAAAAAGATATCCAATATCAGGTCGCGCTGCGCGGTTCGACGAAGTCCCGCCTTTTGAATATGCTCGCGGAAAATTTCCTTCTCCTCCTCGAATTCATGGTCGCGTTTGGCCATATCTCTGATACTTCTTTAATTTTAACACCTGAATTTTCGTTTCGCTATGGAAACGGCTTCGCGTAATTCATCGAGAGCCCGGCTTCTCCCATCACGTTTCTGGACGAGATCGAGACTTCGCTCGCCGAGTTCGAGATATAAGTGAACAAGGTCCGGAGGCAAATTATCGAACGCATTGAGATGGCGTTTGAAGGTCTGCAGGTCCAGACGTGAGAAGGTGCCCGTCAATGCGTCCTTAGGATCCTGCCTTTCCAAATTGGAAACCGTGCTTTTTAAAAGCGGAATGAGGATCTCCCTGGCCATCCGCTTTTTGATGCCGCTAAACTCCATCATTTTGATCGCATTCGCGAACAGGGCGGTCGCGTGCCCTGCAGCGGTCACCGCCGCTGCATGGTACAGCGCCTTCCCTTTTGCATCGATCGAAAACGGTACTCCGCCGAGGGAACGAGCGATCTTTCGTCCCAGCTTTGTCGCTCCTGAATTGCCTTCTACACAAATATACGTTCCTGGAAACTGATCGGCTCCCGTAAAAGGATCGCTTATCGACGTCAGCGGATGGAACGACCCGGCCGAGGCCCCGCGTGCGCTCAGCTGTGACAATACGGAAGATGATTGCGAACCGCTGGTATGAAAGACCGTTTGGTTTGAATTTACGAATGGCGAGATCGCCGCAGCGACGTTCGCAATCTCCGGGTCGTCAACACAAATGAATACGATCCTGGAGGAAATTTTGGAGAGGCGCTCGATACTCGAGATCTTTGAATCCAGGATCGCCGACCGTTTTATTCGTTTCGCCAACCGGTCGTTACGGACAACGAGCTGGTCGACCCGCCATCCTGCCCGTGTCAGAGCGATCGCCAATGCGCCGCCCAGTTTCCCGATCCCGATGACGCAAATATCCTGCACCGGGGTAATATACCACGCCGCTGCTTTGCTTTTGATGTGTTGCAGGTGGGTGTAATTGTCGCGTCTACCCCGCTTCGGGCACGGGCACCAGAGAATGCAGCTCTCCGCTCAGAACTTCCATCAACGATGCCGCCGAGGGTTGAAATCCGCATTTACAGAACGGTGTTGTCTGCAGGAACGGCGTGGGATCCAACGAACAATAATAGCTCCCGAGTCGGCGTCTGATTTCGCGAAAACCCTCCCGCTGCCTGCGATCGTTTCCTTTCTCCGCCCGGATCTTAAAAAGATCGGCAGTCCGATCAGGGCCGAGAGCGTCTTGTGCGAACCGACGAAAATCCATGGGCCTCGAAAGCGGTGCGTGCAGCTCAATATAATGCTCGGTGTAGAGCCGGAGAAATTTTTCCCAACAGTAGCCGAGATCTCGAAGTGTCTGGTCCGTCGGCTCTGCTTCAGCCGATCGGAGGACGGTGCGAAGCTTATTCCTCGCCGCTTCGACCTCGGAGTCCCTCGAGGTCTCGGCGATCGCCAGGTAATTGGTAATTCGGTCAATTTCCGGCCTGGTTCTTCCAAAATCCTCCAACGCCGTGATCGATTCCCGCGACTTTTGGAACATCGAAGGCTGCGCGAGAAAATTATTGCAAATGGCATCGAGGCCCTCTTCGACGGTGATGTTTCCGACCAGCGTTTCGTTCACGCTGGCGACCATTGCGGTGTACGGTTCCCAGGTTTTGTTCGAATGCCGCCAGATCTTCGTATTGAGAGCGCAGTCCGGAATCGCCTCGAAGGCTTCGAAAGGATTTCGCCGTTCCCATTGGCTTGAGATCTCTACAAACGCCGCGAGTATTTTGGCCCTATCTTCTGCGTCCGAAAACGAGGTAATGCTCTCATCGTTGCAAACCAACCGCGCCCATTCCAACAGCTTCGAGTCGGAGTTTTTAACGCTTCGCGGGAAGTCTGCCGCAACAATATTCGACCAATCGAGCTTTAGATCTATCGACCGGCCGTTCACCCGCTCACGTTCTGTTGTAACGAGTTCGATAAGTCCGCGATGCGCCATCGCGGACAGGATCAGACGTACGGCCTCAAGCGTAAGCCCGACTGGCGGCTTCAAAAGTTCGGCCTCGATCACCGAAACATCGGTTTCGCCGGAAGCCTCGATCGATCGGATCACCGAAGCTGCGTACGGCGCTTCCCGGAGTTTTTCCTTCGGCAATACCGAAAATCCTGTATCGCCGAATTCAACAATTCCGAGTGCTACGCCAAAGGTCATGGCGGACTGGTCGGGGCTGTCGTTTTCGCTAAGGCTTCTTACAAACTTTTCTACGATCTCCGGTGTTAATGTTTCGACAAAATATGGGTGCTCAGGGTAGATGGCTTCGAAAAGCGGCTCGAGCATTTCGCCGACCATCTCGCCAAGTCCCGTTGCCGTACGCGCACTTTCAGAAAAGTTGTAATCGAACCCATCGATGACGAGCCGGGCATCGTCGATCATCACTCGCTGTACCGCAGCGGCGAGACCGTTGGATCCCGCAAGCATTGAGGCCGAGCATTCTTCGGGATAGGCTGAGCGAAGTTCGGTATCGGCAGTTATCGCCGCGTACGCGGTCAATAAACGCCTCTCGTCCCCGTTCAACGGGCTGGTTTTCCATTCGATCCTTGTACCCTGGATCATGGGATCGGCGCGGTCGTCCGCCGTTCCGAACAGATCGAGAAACACCTCCCAATCGAATCGTTGGCACGGTCCGCCATCGGCCGACTCGGCAGAGGCAGCTTTGGAAACGCGGCCGGGACGACGGCTGCCTCTCCATTCTGTAAACAGGGCCGCGGACGCTTTCTCGTCGGACAGGACCGCGGACAGTTCGGGAAAACGGTCGACGACACCGGAAACAAAAACACGGTCTGCTATCGACGTGTCAGACGATGCGACCAACCGATTTAACCGCCTTTCATATTCGCTCGAGCCGATATTGAATTTGTAGCGCGACTTCGAAATATCCGATGCATCCGCCGAGATCGCATTCGGAAGTGCCGCCGCGTAACCGCTTAACATTGAATCGATATCGCGAATCGAGTTCCCGGGTTGGCCGTCATCGGCGATCATCATCGCCGCTGCAACGTCCGACGCGCTCGACGATCTTTGTGCGAGCGAGTTCAAAAGCAATACCTTTAGAACCAACTTCGACTTGTGACGAGCCGCAACAGGTACCGCCGACCCGATCTGCGCCATGACCGTGTCGTACGCTTCGAAAACCGATCGCAAATCCGAGACCTTTCGGAGATCGAGTTCGACAGCGTCAAATACGTCGTCGATACCGATGAGCGAATCAGCGGGCCTCCCAAGTATCCGTTCGCCGGCCGACGACGCGAATCCGAACAGCGCAAATTTGGGTAAATAGGACCGGATGAACGGGGTCAGATCGAGCAAGATCGGATGCAGCGGGTAAAGAGCACTGAACCGCTGTTCGCTCCATTTGAAATCCGGAATGGACTCGCGGAAGCCCTCATAAAGCGATCCCAATAAAACCTGTGTCCGCGGATTCTTCGGGAATATATGCGTATTGACGATCTTATGAAGGTTTTCGGGTTCGAGGTACTCGATGTTATACGACTTCGCTATCGCTGAGTTCGAACCGTCCGCCATCGCGATCTCGTCATCAAGAGCGATCCCTAGAAAGACAGTCGCCTGTCTGCAAGCCTCGGCGATCTCCGCGAGCGCGTCACCGTCGTTCCGGTCGATCGGCTCGGTACGGTCGGGATTGCTGTCGATGATGACGATCGGCGTAAGACCGCTCGAGAACTCCAATACTTTCCTTACCGATTCCGTAATCGTAGTTCCCAGCTTTTCGGTCTCTACATCGAATGCACGGGATGCAGCTGTTCGCAGCTCATCGAAAAGGGAGGCGCCCGAGCCCCTTCGAACGTTTATGACGGGGTAATGGCGCCTCAGAAGTTGTTGGACGGCGGACTGAACGTGTTGATCGGCCAACCTGGAGCGAAGCTCCGGATGGGACATCAGGACCCCAAATGTCGCCAAAAAATGGCTCTTGCCGACGCCGCGAAATCCCGCGATGGCGCGGCAGATCCGATCCGGGTCGCCGGACCCGAGCGCATCGAACCACCGCCCCATCATATACGCGGTGACGTCCGTGAAATGATAGTTCGTTAGAGTTGTTTCCGGCTCACGGAAGAGGTCGTCGACGGTGGTGTACGGGCGGACCTCTACGATATCGCGAACTTTTTCGGAGATGCGTGTCATGGTCAGGTGGACGGTCGGTCGCGGAGGGTGAGGACGGATGACGCGGCGGAAAAGCGCCCGCTCACCTATTTTAACAAGGCGGAGCATACAAAATAAAGGATTTTCGCATTTATTCGAAAAGCCCCGATTGTTCGGCATGCTTCACAACTTTTAGTGTTTTAGCTGCATCAAAAACAGTTGAATACTGATCAGTTACTTCGTACGATTAGAACTAACGGAGAGCATATGTTACGAGACATCTCGAGATCCGCAGCCTCGCTGCTGGTCATTTTTTCGCTGCTGTTCGGCTTTGTGGCCGCTTTTCCGATCTCAGCTTCGGCGCAGACCGACGACGCGAAGCAGGAAAAAAAGGAAAAGAACGATAAATCGCCGAAAACTGCTGCTCCCCAAACGGGAGACAAAAAGCCATTAAGCTCAAACGAGGACCCGACTCAGATCGGCAAACGCAAGATCAACAACGGTTCGGATAAGCTTTTCGGCTGGCTCGGTGGATCGCAGGAAAAAGAGATCGCGATCGGTCGCCAGCTTGCGGCCGAGGTCGAGCAGCAGGCAAAGCTGGTCGAAGATCCGATGATCACGGAGTATGTGAATCGCGTCGGACAGAACATCGTTCTTCACTCGGACGCCAAGATCCCTTTCACGATCAAGGTGATCGACAGCGATGACGTCAACGCGTTTGCGCTGCCAGGCGGCTTTTTCTTCGTAAACAAAGGCCTCATTCTGGCTGCCGACAATGAATCGGAGCTCGCCGGCGTCATGGCCCACGAGATAGCCCATGTCGCCGCTCGACATGCGATGGAAAACCAGGGCAAGGGGCAATTGATGAACTGTGGAGCTCTCGCCGGGATTATTTTTGGCGGCCCGATCGTCAGTACGGTTCTGCAAAACGCCGGCGGTATAATGGCCGGGTTAGCATCGTTGAAGTTTTCACGCGGCGCGGAGGAAGAGGCCGACCGCCTCGGTGTTCAGTACCTCTATGCTGCGGGATACGACCCGACCGCGATGTCGACGATGTTTGAAAAGCTCAATGCGAAGAACAAAAAGAAGCCGAACGCATTTTTAAAGCTTTTCACGACGCATCCCCAGAATATCGACCGTCGCGACACAAGCCTCGCTCTCGTCGCCCGATTTCCGGAACGCGAAGAATACGTGATCAGCACTTCGGAATTCGATCGCACTAAATCGTATTTGTTGAGAACGTCCAACACCCGGGCCGGAATCACGTCGGACTTCGAAGACGCAGATCCCGGCCGCCCGACATTGAAGCGTCGACAGCCGGAAACTACCGATGCTCCTGACTCTGATTCGGGAAGCTCGAGTTCTTCGGACGGACCGCCGCAGCTAAAGAGAAAAGGCGAAGCACCGAAACCAGCAGCTTCTCCGTCGCCGAATAACTGATCTTGACACGCCAAAATTAAAGGGACCGCGTAAATGCGGTCCCTTCTTTTTGCCTTTAATTCCCTTTTCTTACTTTTTCGGCGGCTGCTGTTGCGGTACCGCGGGCTTGGCCGTCTGGTTCGCTTGCCGTTGCGTGATGACGGTGGTAAAAGCGTTGGGGATCTGATTCGTAAGAATATCACCCTGGTTTTCTATAACCTGGTCAATGAGTTCGAATTTTTCCTTATCGAATTCCTTCGTCATCAGAACACCGTTCTTGTCGATCGTCATCGGATAAATGCCGAAGAACTGGTTCTTGAAGTTGGTAAAGAACGAAACGTCGTCGGCCGGGAGGACATTCATCCTTTCGGGGTTCGGCTCGGGGATCTTGGCACCGATCAACTCCAGCTGCTTCTTCGATTCCTCAACAAACTCGCTGTTCGGATAATCTCGAACGATCGACTGGAAATAACGCACTGCCTGGTCCGTTTCCTCTTCTACCATATAGGTGTTCGCCAATTTGAACAGCACCTCGTCCATGTTGCCGAAATTGGGATATTTATCCAGGATCTCCCTATAACGCGACTGGGCCCCCTTGAGACCGCCTTTCCCTTGTCCCACCGACTGAGTATAGTAATAATTCGCGATCAGCATGTTGTGCGTGCCCAGGTTGTTCTGAACTTCATTCAAGCGCCTGCCCGCTTCCTCTTTCAGAATGGAGTTCGGATATGCCTGCAGCAGGGCCTTTAGCTTGATTTCGGCACGTTTCGCGTGTGTAGCGTCACGGTCGGGCAGCCCGATCTGTCGCATTTCGGCCTCGGCGATCTTCAGGATCACACGGTCGGACAACGGATGGGTCGGAAAATAGGTAAGCCAGTCCTGATAAGCGGCGATCGCCTGGATAAGCGCGGCGGTGGAACCTTCGAGATAGAAAGAATCTGCAACCGCCAGTTTCGACATCGGCAAATAGGGCGAATCTGGATATGTCGTAACAATGGTTTGGAAGAGCAAACGGCCAACGTCGAAATTCTTCTTGCGAACCTCGCGCGTCGCGGTAATGAACAATTCACGGTCGCGGCCAGGTGAAACCGTCCCGATCAGCGCGTCATACTCGTCGTCCCCGCCTTTGCCGAAAATACCGAGAAATTTCTTTTTCTTCTTTACCTCACGCTCTTTTCCTTCGGTCGTTGTCGGCAAAGCACGGGCACTAGCCGTTTCCGCCTGAACCGCATCCGCCCGGGTTTGAAGCTCTGATACGGCAGTCTCCAACTGTTTAATTTCCGCCGATTCATATTTATCGGACCGGTCGACTTTACCTCGCAGATCGTTCACTTCAGAAAGTAAACGGCCGGCGTCTTTCTCGATACCTTTGAGGCGGCCGACTGGGGTGTCAACGTTTTTCTTGTCCTCTTTACTGACCTTTTCCTCCTGTTCCAAGGCGGAAGCCGCGCTTGCGGCGGACTTTCGAATG
>JAICPV010000528.1 GCA_025929655.1 Pyrinomonadaceae bacterium | reverse complement strand
CGTCTCGGCGGTGGAATCTCCGCCCAGCGATTCGAGCTTGGCCAGATACAGGTGATTGAACCCGTCCTTTTCCGATCCGAAGAACAACTCGCTCTGGTCCTTCGGATTCGGCTCGAAGATGTTGGAGAGCGACGCCTGCCATTTTTCATCTGTTTCCTCGATCACAGGTATGATCTTCTCGGCCTTGCTCCCGACATTGTGGACATAAAACAGCGTGCGTCGCTTCGTATCCTTATCGATCCGGTCAACCAGCAGACTCGCGTTGTCCGACGCCCATACCATCCGGCGGATGCTGCTGACGCCTTCGGGTTTCGGCAACTTTATCTCGAACGGCGTGTCGCGGCTGCCGTCCGCCGGCATCACCATTACCTTCTGTTCGGTCCAGCCGCGCCGTGTCGGGTTTGCCGCGACGAACTCGTCGAGATAATTCGGAACGATCAAAGCTTTACTCTTCGAGCTGTCGGAGACGACATACGCGATCAGCGTACCCGGCTTGTTCGGTACACCACCGAAGACGCCAATGAAATTCTGCGGATTCGCCTCACGGGAAACCTGCGTCAGGATCGAATTCTTCAGGTCCCAGACCATCAGGTGACCGGACTGCGAAAAGAGAATTCGATCGTTGTCTAGAAAACGCGCTCCGGTCTCGGGCGTCTGTGTTTTGGTAAACCTGCGCGGCTTTGCCTCGCCAAGCGTCAGGATGTACAGATCGCCGCCGTGCGAGAAAACTAGCCGCCTAGAATCCGGCGACCATTCGAAGTTCCCGAGCTGGTTCTCACGGGCCTTCACGAAATCGTCTCGAAGCACGAGTCCGTAATCGAGTTTGCTTTCGGGGCGCGGCGGACGGCTCGGCGGAGGAAGATCGGACGGGCTCAATATTTTTACCGGATCGCCGCCCGATGTCGGAACGAGATAGAGATCGCGCGGCAGCTTTCCCTCGGCATTCCAGAGGTAAACGACCTTGGTACCGTCGGGCGAAAGTTTCTCGCCCTCGGCACGCATCCCTGCGATCGACGGCTCCGCCATGATCTCGCGGACGGTGAGGTTTTGAGCGTATGAGGAGGCAAAGACGCAGAGAAGGGTCAAAACGACGATAGTGTTTGTTCTGCAAGGGTGTATGAGTTTCATAAATGAAGTCGGAATCACAAGTCAGAACCGGGAGCGGTAGCGACTGGGTCACCCCATTGCGGAGGGCGACTTTGAATTTGAGGATTGACCGTGACGTCGAGTTTAAATCCGCGTTCCGCATTCCGCAGTCCGCCAACCGGAAACCCAGTCGCTACCGCTCCCGGTTCTGACTCGTGTCGCCGCATCTCAAAGTCAAGGTAGCTCCAGCGCCGCGGCGCGTTTCTCGGCTTTTTGCGACTCGGTCAGACGCTGGTACTCATAGATAGCGTTTTCCCACGTTCCGTACATTGCGTTTGGAACGACGATGAAGTTCCTGCCCCACTGTTCGCGAGCTTTATCGACCTCGGCAAAACGGTCAGCAACAGACTTTCGTTCGAACGCAGATGTGAAATCGTCGAGGTTGTCGCCGACAAGCAGGACGATGCGATGCTTTGCGGAAACGACGGCGCGACGGGCGTCCTTGCCGGATTCAGCGGTGCGCAGCAGAAGGTTGTCGGCCGAGACATCCTGGAAACCGAGGCTCGTCAGATTGTCGAGCGTTGCTTGCCTCTCGTTCTTTTCATCCCGGTTCGAGATATAGAAGACCTTTACGCCTTTCGAAACCGCGTAGTTTAGGAATTCAAGCGCACCGGGTATCGACTTCGCTTTGCGCATGTTCGACCAGGCGTACCAATCGGTCGAGTTGTATGGTGTGTTCGTCTTTATCCCACGTGCCTGCGCCGGCGAATTGTCCAATACCGTCTCGTCAATATCGACGACAATGGCCCGCGGCATCTTGCGCTCGGCCTTTGGCAGCTTTTTCACATTTTTCTTATCGAGATCGGCATCAAGCCGCAACCGTGCGATGTTGAATGCCTGATACGCCAGTGCACGATACTCGGCCGCCTTTTGCATGTAGAGCACGGCGGCCG
>JAICPV010000084.1 GCA_025929655.1 Pyrinomonadaceae bacterium | reverse complement strand
GCCCGCCCGCATTGCAGCAAGAAGCTCGTCAAATTCACCAGCCGCTATTCCAGACGTTCCGGCCGTTAGTACATCATCACCATCGAATGTGCCGGAGATAGTTCCGCCTTCGGGGGGGCATTCCTGAGTTCCCGCGGGTCCGTTGCCGAGGTTCGAACATAGAAACACAACGATCGGGCCGTTGTTGGTCCGATTTTCGAAATGGATATGCGCTTGTGTAACCGGCGTCTCTGTTCCTTCGTATGTCAGCTGGTAAGTTACGGACGAACCATTATTGATCCGAGCCGAAAACGTGCCGTTGGCGGCCGTCGAGATCGCCGGGACCTCTTCATATCCGGTCAAACGTTCGCTGATCTTGGAAAAATTCTGTGAAACTACGATCCCCGAGACTGCCAGAACGGCGATCGCGCCGAAGAGAATGTATTTTTTCATTCTTATCACCTCAAAATAGGTTGAACCTCGGCGTCAAGCCGAGCAAAGTGCGGGAGGTAAATTGGGGGTTAATGAAATATACCCAATTGAGCGGTGAAATGGCAACAATTTTGTTAGTTGGTTTTAGATCTGCCGGGGCCGTAAAGCGGCTGGCCCGGCATTGCGCCGGTGAGTTTCGTTCCGTCAAATACAAGTTTTCCATTAACCATCACGGTTGAAAACCCTTCCGCGTATTGGTGCGGCTGTTCGAACGTCGCCTTATCGCCGACCGTCGCGTCGTCGAAGATGACGAGGTCGGCCGCGAAGCCCTCGCGGATCTGGCCACGGTCACGAAGATTAAACGTTTGTGCGGGAAGGGAGGTCATCTTCCTTATCGCGTCTTCAAGCGTGATCAGTCTCAATTCGCGAACATAGCGGCCAAGCACTCGTGCGTTGTTCCCATAGCCGCGCGGATGCGGAACTCCCGCACCGAAAGATCGAACCCCGCTATCTGAGGCGAACATCGTGAACGGCTGCCGCATAATTCTGCCTACGTCTTCCTCGCTCATTGAGCGATAGACCATCGATGCTCCGCCCTTATCGTACATTTCGAGGATCTGATCGATCTGCGCGTCGACGTTTTTCTTGCCCCTTACTTCGTGCGTGATCTCAGCAATATTCTTACCATTGAACTTCGGCTCGGTTCGATAACTAGCTACGTATGCGTAGCTGTAATCTTTAAATCCGCGATCCTTTAACTCCGCTTTCATGTCTTCGACCACTTTTGCACGGGTCGCCGGGTCGGCAAGTCGCTTTCGCCCCTCCGCCCGGCCCCCCGCAAGCACCCAGCTAGGCATTCTCGAGTCCAATGACGTGGACGAAGCCGTATACGCATATTGATCTACGGTTACAGGGAGGCCGCGGGCGCGGGCTGCTTCGACGAGGCCGATTGTCTTAGCACTTTGCCCCCACATTCGTTTCGACGAGATCTTGAAGTGCGAAATTTCCACCGGCATGTTCGCTTGCTCTCCGACACTGATCGCTTCAGTGACCGCTTCCACAACCTTTCCTTCTTCGTTCCTGATATGGCTCGCGTAAACTCCGCCGAATTTAGAAGCCACTTTGGCAAGCTCTACAACTTCAGCCGTTTTGGCGTAGGTTCCTGGCAAATATATCAGTCCGGTCGCAAAGCCCACAGCGCCATCCTTCATCGCTTTTTCTACAAGTGCATTCATCTGCGCTTGTTCGTCTGATGTGGGAGCCTTGTTTTCAAGTCCGAGAACTTTTTGCCTGACCGTATTGTGCCCGATGAGCGAGGCGATGTTTACCGTGAGCGGGGTTTCGTTGAGACGCTCTAGAAACGGGCCGATTTCCAGGGCTGAGCCGCCGCAATTTCCGGTGACAAGCGAAGTGACGCCCATACGAACGAAGTTCTCCGCTTGAGGATTGCTGTAGATGTCTTCGGTATGGGCATGGACGTCGATAAAACCGGGAGCAACTATCTGGTTTTTCGCATCGATAACCGCCGCGCCTTCCGCGGCATCTATGACCCCAACTTTTACGATACGTCCGTCTTTGATTCCGATAGAGCCGCGAAACCACGGGTTTCCCGTTCCATCTATAATGCGGCCATTCGCGATAACAAGATCGAAACGTTTTGCGGGCTGCGCCAGCGAATTTGGTACGAGTGTCCAGAAAGAGGACCACATGGTTAAAATGGCTGCGATCTTTTTGATCATTGCGACACCCTCGCCTCGTCCTCGTCCGAATATGGGTTATGCAGGTGCACCGGTTCGACCTTTTTACGAAGCCGCATATTGAGAATTTCCACAAGTACGGAGAACGCCATTGCGAAATAGATATAACCCTTCGGGATCGTGTGATGAAATCCTTCAGCCACGAGCATAACGCCGATCAAAAGCAAAAACGACAGGGCGAGCATCTTGATCGTCGGATGTTTTTGAACGAAGGCGCCGATCGGCCCTGCGAAAAGCATCATCGCAATGATCGCGATGATCACCGCGGACACCATTATATAAATTCCGTTAGGGCCGTAATTGTCACTGATCATTCCTACGGCGGTAATAACACTATCGAGAGAAAACACGATGTCCAGCAGGACGATCTGAATGATAACGCCTGCAAAGCTGGAATAAGTTTTATTCGAGCTGTGTCCTTCTTCGCCCTCCAAACTACCGTGTATCTCATGTGTGCTCTTGCCGATGAGAAAAAGCCCTCCGATCAGCAGAACGAGGTCCTTACCCGAAAATGGATGGCCGAAGATCGCGAACAGAGGTTCCTTTAAACCAATACCCCACGAAATTGACAGTAACAGCAGGATCCGAATACCGAGCGCGAGCGCGAGCCCGATGAACCTGGCACGCGCCTGCTTTTCAGGCGGCAGCTTCCCCGAGAGGATCGAAATAAAGATAACGTTGTCGATCCCGAGCACGAGCTCGAGCAGGGTCAGTGTCGCAAATGCGATCCAGATATTCGGATCGGCAAGCCATTCCATCAATATAAGTCCTCACATGTACGTTTTTAGTCTTCGGAAGTTTAACACGAAGAGAAGGCCGAACTATCTTCAATAACAACTTACTTCGAACTAGTTTCCGAAACCGATTCGGCTTAGTAATATCGCAAACCGAGGATCGCTATGTAATCCTTCAAATGCCGGTTCGCTTTTTAACATCAGAAGTTGGGCGTCACGTCGCTCCAGTGCTTTATTCAGATATTCGAACGCGATTTCCTTCTCGCCTATCAATGTGGATATGCGAGCGATCCGATAATATTTACCCTTGCTGTAGTTCGAATTGGAGATTTCAATTTGACGCTGCTTGAGCCGAACCGCTTGCCAACCCCCGGATAAATAAAGCGATCGGAGTTCATCTATTGTTGTGCGGTCCAGCTCAGGATCGAGCGTTTTGAGAAACCATTCTAGCGCCTGGGGCTGATCGCCCTTCATATCGCAGACCAACCAGATCCAACCGACTCCTATCTTCCCGGACGATAACTCGGCAACTCGCTTTAGTTGGGCGAGAGATTCGTCATACTGTCGGTTAAAATATAGGAACAGTGCGCGTTGAAAAAGATAAAGTTCCGAATCCGGTTCAATCGAAAGTGCACGCTCCGCTTCTGCTTGGGCTACGTCGTTTCGCCCAACTGAATTCAAATACCATGCGTAGTTGTAGTGCGCCGATGCATCGCCGGGGTCGAGTTGGATCGAACGCGTGAACGCTCGCCCTGCGCCTTCGAAATCCCAATCGCAACGATAATTTTGAAGTCCGAGGGCTTCATAGCCTTCAGCGAGTCTGTGATCGAGCTCAAGCGATTTTGCTGCCGCAACGCGCGCAATTGCGCAATCGGGGCCACTTTCATCGACCAAATTTGCAAGATCGATACGGCTTCTTGCGAGTCCGGCATATGCCCGGGCGAAGTTCGGATCAACCTGAATAGCTTTTTCAAAGTTGCTTATGGACTCCGTAGCTGCGGATTTGGTGGGCCTTCCTTTATATTTAACGGCTTCGGCAAAAAATGCGAAGGCTTCCGGATTATTGGTGCCATTCGATTTCGAGGCGGCCGAGTCGCCAATTTCGACGTAGGAACGAAGGAAATAGATTAGGGCGGTTATCAGTATGAATGCTGCCAATGTACCCAAAGCTAGCTTTATGAAACGAATTACGTGGGATCTATCACGGGAGTCGGCATAAGCGCCGAGCGCCCCCGAACCCGTCACCGTTGCCGTTTCTGGATTCCCGTCGCTAAATTTGTTGCTTTCGCGAGCGAGCTTCCGAACATCGGCGACGAATCGGTACCCATGTTTCCGAACGGTTTGAATGTACTTTTCGTCTCTCGATGAGTCCCCTAGGGCGATGCGAATTGCGTAAATACATTTCTCGAGATTATTCTCCTCGACAAACGAATCGGGCCATACCACGTTCATCAAATCGCTTTTGGACGCCAAATGCCCGTGATTTTTTACGAGGTGCGTCAGAGTCCGGAAAGCTTTGTCCGGTAATGGTGCAACTGTCTCGCCGTCATTCCTGATCAGCACGCGCTCGGTAGGATCCAAGCGGAACGGTCCGAATTCAAAAACTTCCGTTTTCTCTTCCGAAATAGGCACTTTTTAGCTAACCCAACACAAAAGAAGCAGAAATTCAGCGAAACAGAAAGTATTCAAATAAATTTCTGAATAAAATATTCGAATTTCCGACGCTCTTGTAAGTAATGTTCGTTTTTCAGCGCCGAAGTTTAGCATCCGGTTTTTATCTGTGCAAGATAATGTCGATCCCTTGACCTTTCCAGGAGGCAACCAATGTCCAAAAGAACACTCGAAATTCTGTTCACCGAAATTACCAATAGATCCAAAATAGCTCTGATTGCCGCTGTCTTTTTGTTAGCTTTGGCGGCGACTGCAACTGATGCCGCTATCCTCAGGAACGGAAGAATCGTGTTCACCCGTGGAACCGATGTCTGGCCATCGCACATTTATGTAATGAATCTCGATGGTTCTGGCCTTAAGCGGCTCTCCGCCCCGACCAACACACCAATCGACACCGATCCGGTTTGGTCGCCCGACGGGAGCAAAATTGCCTTTGCTAGCGGTGGTTTTAATGATCTGGCCGATATTTTCGTGATGAACGCCGATGGTACCGGGCGAGTTCAATTAACAGAAAGCGGGTCATACTTGACCTACGAGCAGAGCTGGGGGCCCGCATGGTCTCCCGACGGGTCGAAAATTGCGTTTTACGGGATTCGAACCGGCCAAAGCGGATTGTATGTAATGAATGTCGACGGAACAAACGTGCGATTGATTGATCAGGATGTAGGCTGTTGTTCACGACCTTCCTGGGCACCTGATAACATCCAACTCGTTTTCCACTGCGAAGGGGGATATGGGATCTGTACTATAAATACATTAGATGGAAGCAAAAAAAATATCGCCGGTGCCTCTTGGTACGACTGGGAGGTGGCTTCGCCGGCATGGTCACCCGATGGTTCGACGGTCGCGTACGCGAGAGTCCCATACGAGGGATATTATGGCGCACCAAATATTGTGAACGAAATATGGCTCGTAGATGTGAAGACGCTGGCAACCCGAAACTTAACTAATTCCAGTGACCTAAGGGAAGCGTCACCGACCTGGCTTCCCGACGGTTCGGGTCTTGTTTTTACGGCATGCTGTGAGGGGACCGACGAAAATACAAAAATATATAGGATCAATTCCGATGGCAGCGGCCGTGTCAGGTTAACGAATCCTCCAAACCAATCGATCTCCGATTTAAGCCCGGACGTACAAGCTCTCCCGTATATAAACCGAATATCCGACTTCGACGGCGATGGACGAACCGACCTGGCGATTTGGCGGCCGAACGAAGGCAGATGGTACTTGAATAATTCGATTGGTTATACGCAGGCAGATTGGGGGTTGGAAGGGGATCGAGTCGTGGCCGGCAATTACGATGGTGACGATAAAACAGACTTTGCGGTCTTCCGTCCGTCGAACAATCGTTGGTATCGCGTTCATAGTCTCGACGGCACGATCCACGAAACTGAGTGGGGCTTGGCCGGCGATTTTACTGTTCCCGCGGATTACGACGGCGATGGCAAGAACGATCTTGCGGTGTGGCGTCCATCCGACGGACGTTGGTATATCAACACCGGAACGGTGTTACACGTTTTCGAATGGGGCATAAACGGCGATAAACCGATACCCAGAGATTACGACGATAACGGCAGGGCCGAACTGGGCGTTTTCCGCAATGGCCAATGGTACATTCTCGATCCGTTCACCGGCGCAATGCGGTTCGAGGATTGGGGCCTGCCGGGTGACATTCCGGTGCCGGCCGATTATGACGGCGATGGCAAAATAGATACAGCCATATTTCGTCCTTCTGAAGGCCGCTGGTATATCCGTTTTTCTAAAACCGGACAGGCCGACTCCGTCGACTGGGGCCTCGAGGGCGACACTCCTTTACCGGCCGATTACGACGCCGACGGCAGGGCGGATATAGCTGTTTTCCGATCCGGAGATGGTCTCTGGTATCGCATGTTAAGTAGTGGAGGAATTTCCGTTCTTCAATGGGGACTGAATGGCGATATACCGGCGACCGCGGTTCAAACCGAATAGCTAGTTTCCAAAAGCCTGTTGCCTCTCATCGTTGAAAACGAGTTTGCCGCGCACAACAGTCGCGATTGCCTTGCCCGTGAACTGCCAGCCGTCAAACGGGGTATTGCGCGATTTTGAGCGCGAGTCGGCCGCGTGAAAGGTCCATTCCTTCGACGGGTCGATTATCGTGATGTCTGCGATCGATCCCGGCGTGAGAGTGCCGCGACCATTCAGACGAAATATCCTTGCCGGATTGGCAGAACACATCTCAACGAGGCGTTCGAGGCCGATAACGCCTTTGTGGATAAGTTCGTTGAACGCCAGTCCTACTGCAGTTTCGAGGCCGGTAATGCCAAATGGCGCCCGGTCATACTCCAGCGCTTTTTCATCGGCGTGATGCGGCGCGTGGTCTGTGGCGATGGCGTCGATGGTGCCGTCCTTAATGCCTTCGATGATCGCTTCGAGATCTTCATGGCTCCGCAGCGGCGGTGCCATTTTAGTGTTGGTGTCGTAGCCCTCGACAACCTTGTCCGTCAACGTGAAGTGATGGGGCGTGACCTCGCACGTAACATTGACGCCCTCATTCTTTGCCCGCCGGATCGCTTCGACCGCGCCTTTGGTGGATACATGCGCGATATGGATATGAGCTCCGGTTTCCTTCGCGAGTAGAATGTCGCGGACGACGTCGATCTCTTCGGCGAGCGCCGGCATTCCTTTCAATCCTAACAGCAGCGAGATCTTTCCTTCGTGCATCACGCTGCCTGAGGAAAGCGACCGGTCCTCGCAATGGTCGATCACGGGCAGATCGAAATCCTTTGCGTATTGCATCGCGCGTCGCATGATACCCGCGTTTGGGACCGGGCGGCCGTCGTCGGAAACCGCGACTGCGCCCGCGGCCTTCATCTCACCCATTTCGGCAAGCTCGCTGCCGTCGGATGATTTTGTTATTGCTCCGATCGGGAAAACATTCGCAAAACCTGCCCGCTCGGCCTGCTCGATCATGTATCGCGTGATTGCGGCATTGTCGTTTACGGGGTTCGTATTCGGCATCGGGCAGACGCTGGTCCACCCGCCCGCTATCGCCGCTGCACATCCGCTCGAAATCGTTTCCTTGTGTTCCTGCCCCGGTTCACGCAAATGAGCGTGCATGTCGATGAATCCCGGCGCAACTAGAAGGCCGCCCGCGTCGAAGACTTCGCAGCCTTCCGGCGTCGGTTCGCCCGGCCTCAGCCACGTCTCCACCTTGCCGTCTTCGATCAGCAGCGACATTCCCGTATTTTCAGGCGCGGCGGGATCGATCAAGTGGCCATTTACAATTAGCAGCTTCATCTATT
>JAICPV010000391.1 GCA_025929655.1 Pyrinomonadaceae bacterium | reverse complement strand
TTGGTGGCGTGGTAGATCGAGCAGTAGAAATCGGTGTAGTCGCCGATTAATTTATAAGGTATTTCAAGTGCGACCTCGGTGCGGGGAAATAGGTGACGCTCAACTATGGCTTGAATCTCTTTGTCGGCCGTTTGCCGCAACAAATATGAGATGTGCCACCGGATCGATTGAAGGTAGTCGCAATGCTTCGTCATCAAACTGGTGAGCGAATCGAGGGTGCCGACCACCAACTCAAGACCAGGTTCCTCTCCGCCATAGGAGAAATCTCTGAGCTGACAGGATTCAAGATCAAGAACATAGTCACCGATTACGACCCCCAACGCTGGAAATTCGCGACTCGGATGGTCAAATTCACAAAACGGCAAATTCTGTATCGGAAAATCCGTATCAGGATCGTTAGCGGATTCGACCCAGCTTTTCAGGTTAGGGTCGTGGGTTTCGTTGATCTCGTAAGTCATTAAGTTTTTACACCCTTGCTATCGCGCGGGTTTCTGCCTGTGTTTTCACACCGCGAATGCTCGCGGACGCCGGACTTCTTAATCAAGTTGCACCCACAGGCGGAAACCCGACCGATAGGGAGGGTGTCAAGCCGCGATTTAGAAATCAGGTAAATCATCTCCCTGACCGTTAGTAACGTAGTCGTTCGCGATATTCACGTGATTCGGTTTCCACAGATACCGCGTGCTTCCGCCGCGGGACCAGACCTTCTGGTCGTCGGATACCAATTGCGCCTCTCTCAAATACCTCGTCGAATTCGCTTTGAACGCATTTAAAACTCCTTCGGGTTTGCGCATCGCCGATACGGTCGCGTGAACATGGTTCGTTCGAACGTTTACAGCTCGAAGCAGCCACTCCCGCAACATGCAGCAGTCCTCAATGGCTTTTTGGACCACCGCTCGTTGCTTTCCATCAAGCAGGAATTCCGCAGAGCCGCGTTGCGATTCCATTAACTTGGCCAGTTTTTCGTTCGGAGCGATACACGGCGCGCCGTAAATATTCTTGCCATGCCGATCTATCGAATAGCGCTCGTCCCCGTGCAGCCAGGTTCCATATGTACGGAATGTAATGAGGTAAGCCAGCGGCCATTGACTGTCGTCCCATTCGATGGTGCCCATTCTTACACCCTCCCTATCGGTCGGGTTTCCGCCTGTGTAATTGCATTCAACACCCTCGCTACCGCTCGTGTTTCCGCCTCCGAACCCTCACCGGTCACCAAAGCGGCAAGCCGCTAAAGCAACCCCAATTCCTGCAGATCGGCGACGGGTTCGTCGAAGGAGCATGAGCCGAAGGAATGCATCCCTTTGGTCCGAAGGCGTTGGAGATGCGCGTTCGAGAGGAAATGCTCGCCGCGCCAGTTGACGCCGGTATCGGTGAAATCAAAGACCTCCTCGAACTCCTCCTCCATGATCTCTTCAAGCACGCCGACGCGAAAGCTTTCCCGGGCGAAGCCTGTCATCAAAAGCATGTTGAGAAAGCCGTGCATCGTCCCCTGCGGCGCGTCTTGGGCGTAGGTCAGTGGCCTGAAGCAGCGGATCGGATGGTGCAGTCCCGCGGTTGCTTTGAACGGGACGTTCGCCGCGGAACATGTGCGAACGAATCGGATCACCTCACGCGTCGCAGGAAAATCCTCTCGCGCGACGCCGCCGGTACGGATCTTCGCACGCTGTCCTAGCATCGCGAGGGCCGTTACCAGATCGACAAACGCGTCACCCATCGCGATCTCGAAATATGCGGTCAGCTCTTCAGGAAGCGATTTAACGGTATTTTCGATCTTGGAAACCGTGTTCGCGCGGACCTCCAGCACGTCGCAGAACACCGACGGAGCATTCGCCTTGTTAAAATCCGCGATGCGCCGCAGAGTTTCGTTTATGTCCTCGCCCGCGACGACCGCCAATTGCCACGGTTTTCCTTCACGCGAAACGAAATCTCGCGCCGAATCGAGAAATTCGTCCAGCCGTGCCGCCGGCACGACAAATCGCCCGAGCATCCATCCGTAATTGCTGTTCCGGTATGTCGCGTAATTGAGCACGACCTCGCTCATCGAGAGCTGCGAAGGCGGGAAAAGCCCTGCGTAATCAATGATTTGCGACAGAAGGATGCGGACTGATCCCTTTATGTTTTCGGCCTCTTTTTCGGGCGTCATGGGCACAAAACTCGCTTCGAAAAGGATAATTGCTGCGGACGCGATTTACAACAAAGCTCTCGCGCTTGTTTTCGACCGATACTTCGGGTATCTTAAGCCCAAACTTTCTTGTAAATAGCAGCAAATGCGGGTTTTAGGCATCGATCCGGGCAGCGAAACGCTCGGCTGGGGCGTGGTCGAGGGCACCGGATCAAAATACGCGGCCGTCGACTTTGGCACCGTGAAGGCGAGTGCGAAGCTGGCGTTTTCGAAGCGTTTGCTGACGATGTACGTCGGTGTTGCCGATGTGATCGGCAGGTTCGAACCAGACGTTCTTTCGATCGAAGAGGCTTTCTACGCAAAGAATGCTTCGGTCGCCCTAAAGCTGGGACAGGTCAGGGGCGTGATCCTGGTTTTGGCAGAGCAGCGAAAGCTCGAGATCGCCGAATACGCCGCACGGCTGATAAAACAAACGGTTGTGGGTTACGGAAACGCCGAAAAACAGCAGGTCGGAATGATGGTGAAAGTCCTCTTGAAACTTAAAACCGTTCCGACGCCGCACGATGCCGCTGACGCGCTGGCTGCGGCAATATGCCATTTACATCACGCGACGGCCGCCAGGAGGTCGAAATGAAAATCAATCTCACGATCTTCGTATTTATTATTCTCGTCTTTGGATTTGCGGTCGACACATTAGGGCAGAAGAAACGTCCGGCCGGTCGAAAGCAGACGGCCGCCGCGGCGCCTCGTGCAAAAGAGATCGGGCAGACGGCCGTCGTGTTGGATGAAACATTATCGGTCCTCCGCCCGACCCCGAGCCTTTTCGCCGAGCCGGTGCAGCGGATGCGTCGCGGCCGTGAGGTCAAGATACTCGGCGTTGCGGAAGCCGACGGCGTGAAGTTTTTCAAGGTCACTGCCGAGCCGAAAAATTATGGGTGGGTGCAGTCCGAAGCTTTGTTTGGGAAGTTTCGGCCGGAGGACGAGGAACGGCTTGCAAAGCTCGTGCAGGCGGGT
>JAICPV010000155.1 GCA_025929655.1 Pyrinomonadaceae bacterium | reverse complement strand
GCGAACGGAGATCCGCTTGATGCTGAAACTTCAATTGCTGGATGGAAGCGAACTAGCATCGCGACCCTTGAATAGGCCATCGTCCTCGCCGCTGCCGACGATCATCACCACCGGCCGAATTCGAAGAGACTGAATCGGCGTTCCGTCGCGACCGAGTTTTGTAACCGAATTCGTCCCCATTCGACACCCGACAAGCCCCACCCCGAGTGGTCGACGGCGCTTACCCCCGCGGCCCAAATTTGGGAACTTGGTTCCCGACCGGAACTGTCCAGGGCAGCGCGGGGACGGAACAGCCGGAAAAGGCTTTTCCGCCGAGCAAAAATCGACATTTTACGGTCCGTTTTTGCTGTTTAACGCGCCCTTTTTAGTTGTTTAGGACCGTTTTTAGCGCCTGCCCGGTGTAAGAACGTTTCACGCGGGCCACTTCTTCCGGAGTGCCTGCAGCCACGACCTTGCCGCCGCCTATCCCGCCTTCGGGTCCGAGATCGATAACGTGATCCGCGCATTTGATCACGTCGAGGTGATGTTCAATGACGATGACGGTATTGCCCGTGTCCACAAGCTTTTGCAAAACGTCGAGCAGCTTATGAACGTCCGCGAAATGAAGTCCGGTGGTTGGTTCATCGAGGATGTAGATCGTCTTCCCGGTTGCCCTTTTTGAGAGTTCCTTTGCAAGCTTTATTCTTTGCGCCTCGCCTCCGGAAAGCGTCGTCGAAGACTGTCCAACCTTTATGTAGCCCAAACCGACATCGATCAGCGTTTCAAGCTTCTGCTTTATCGCGGGAATATTTTCGAGCAGCGGCAGCGCATCCTCGATCGTCGTGTCGAGCAGGTCGGCGATCGACAGTCCCTTGTATTTCACGGCAAGCGTTTCGCGGTTGTAGCGTTTTCCGCGACAAACGTCGCACGTGACGTAAACATCCGGCAGAAAGTTCATCTCGATCCGCTTCATCCCGCCGCCTTCGCATGCTTCGCACCGCCCGCCTTTTACGTTGAACGAAAACCGGCCGGCCTTGTACCCGCGTTGTCGCGATTCCGGCAGCATCGCGTAAAGATCGCGGATCGGGGAAAACAAGCCCGTATAAGTCGCCGGATTCGAGCGCGGCGTCCGCCCGATCGGCGACTGATCGATCTCGATTATCTTGTCGACGAGGTCCAGCCCCTCGATCGAATCATGCTCAAGAGCGTCGAGCTGCTGCGTGTAAACGTGGCTGTAAAGCGATGGGTAAAGGATATCTTCCACAAGCGTCGACTTGCCTGAGCCCGACACGCCGGTGACTACGGTGAACAGGCCAAGCGGAAACTCGACGTCGATGTTCTTGAGATTATGTGCCCGCGCACCCTTTACTTTGATCCGCTGCCCGTTTGGCAGGCGACGCAATTCAGGAATATCTATTTTCAGCTCGCCGCAAAGATATCTCCCTGTCATCGACTCCTGATTGCAAGCGATCTCTTTCGGCTCGCCGGTAGCGATCACTTCGCCCCCGTGGGTTCCGGCAAGCGGGCCGAGATCGACGACGAAATCGGCATGCTCTATCGTCTCTTCGTCGTGTTCGACAACAAGAACCGTGTTTCCGAGATCCCGCAGCCTGTGCAGTGTGTCGAGAAGCTTTTTGTTGTCTCGCGGATGCAGTCCGATGCTGGGCTCGTCCAATACATAGAGAACACCGCGCAGTTGTGAACCGATCTGCGTCGCCAGCCGGATGCGCTGGCCTTCCCCGCCGGAAAGTGACCCTGAAGGGCGATCGAGCGTCAGATAGCCGAGCCCTACAGCGGTCAGAAAGCGCAGGCGGTCCTTGATCTCTTTGAGCACCAGTCCGGCGATCTTTTCTTCGCGCGCGTTAAGCTCGACTGCGTCGAATCTCAGGACAGCGTCGTCGATCGGGAGGGACGTGTAATCCGCGATCCCAAGGCCGCTGATCTTTACGGCAAGGCTTTCAGGCTGCAGCCGCGCACCTTGGCAGGTCGGGCACTGGACCGGCCCCACAAGCTCGTACAACGCCTCGCGCGTTTTTTCCGACGGCGGATTCTCCAGCCGCTCCTTCATTGCCCGAAGAGCGCCCTTCCAGTCGCTCTCGTATTTGTACTCGCCCTGCCGGAATGTCAATCGTTTTTTTGTACCGAAGAGAAAGGCCTCTTTGATAGCCGCCGGGAGATCGACAAAGGCGGTTTCGATCAAATGTTTTTGCGCTTTATCTTCCGCCCGTCCGTCCGCCTTCTTCCGTTTTCCCTTTTTCTTTTCCTTTGCGTTTTCGGTTGGCGGCTCGAGTTTGTCGCCGTCGACGAAGCGTTCAATGATAGCGAGCAAGGCGCTTCGCAAAAAGGTTGCGCCGGAACGATCGAACCCGCCGAGGAAATCGATCTTTCCGGCCGGCTTGTGCGGATCCGGAACGATCTTCTTAGAGTCGATCTCCATTACCGTACCTATTCCCTGGCAGCGTTTGCAGGCACCGTACGCGGAATTGAACGAAAATGATCTCGGTTCAAGCGTGGCGATGTTAATGCCGCAATTAATGCACGCCATCTTTTCCGAGTACAACTTTTCGTCGCCATCGATCACGGACACCAGCACAGCTCCGCCGGTCAATTTCAGTGCCGTGCGCACAGATTCCGTCAGCCGGTCCTTTACACCCTCTTTGATCAAAAGGCGGTCTACGACGATCTCGATCGTGTGGTTTTTCCGTTTCAGCAGCTCGATCTCTTCGTCGAGCTGCCGCATCTCGCCGTCGATGCGTGCACGGACGAAACCGTCCCTGTGATATTTTTCCAGCTCTTTTTTGAACTCGCCTTTCCGGCCGCGCACTACCGGCGCGAGTATCATTACCCGCTCGCCTTCCGGGAGTTCAAGGATGCCGCCGACTATCTGCTCGACCGTTTGCCGCGATATCGGCGCACCGCATTCGTGGCAATGCGGCTGACCGATAGAAGAGAACAAGAGACGCAGGTAATCGTAGATCTCCGTGACCGTGCCGACGGTCGAGCGGGGCGAGCGCGAAACTGTCTTCTGTTCGATCGAGATCGCCGGGCTAAGACCTTCGATCGAATCCACATCCGGTTTCTCCAATTGATCGAGAAACTGCCGGGCATACGCCGACAATGATTCGACATAACGCCGCTGCCCTTCGGCATAAACCGTGTCGAAAGCCAGGCTGGATTTGCCGGAACCTGAAAGTCCTGTGATGACGGTGAACTTGTCCCGCGGTATATCGACGTCGATGTTCTTCAGGTTATGTTGGCGTGCGCCACGGATCGTGATCTGCTTGATGGTCATTACTGTTACAACTTCTGCGTAAAACCGAAACTTTTATTTTAACAAATCGAGTTGTCACAACAAATTTCGTTGCATCGATAGTACATCATTGCGGGCGTGGTTGCATAGCGGGCTAATTTATCGGAAAATATATGTAACAGATATGGTTATGAGGGGAAGTGTAAGCAAGAAAACTAAATCGAGATCGAGAGCTGGTACCGTAAAGAAGGCGGTTCGGGCCACGTCGGGAGCGAAGGCCCGCATCAAGAAAACGGCTCCGGCAAAAACAAAGGAAGTCGCGACGCAGGTAAAAGCGAAAGCAAGAAGCGGAAAAAAACAGGAGTGGATCATTGAAGAGTTTCGGTCGGTCGTCAACATTCCTCGGAACCAGCTTGAGCGTTGGCTTGGGACGCCCGAATCGAGGAAGCTCAGGTTCCCGGATGAACCAAAAGGGGCAAAAACTCCGGGCCAGACGATCTTGAAGCTTCTTGCGAAGAAGCATGACAAGATAACCCGCGAAGACGTTGATAATATGCAGCGGGTGATCGAATTCATCGGCCCGCGACTGCAGAAACGCCCCAAGGGCGACATTCTCGCTTCGAACTGGCGTTATTCGTTGATGAACTGGGGGCACGATCCATCGAAACCATTAAAACGATCAAGGGGAAAACACAATGGAAAATAAAGAACCGAACGCAGGAGGCCAGCCGACCAACCCGGTCGAAGATCCTGTTCAGCCTCAAACGCCGGGCAATCCGGAACCGGGGGATCCATATCCGGTTACCGATCCCGTAATCGATCCGGCCGATCCGCAACCGTTCCCGACGCCGCCGGAACCGATACCGGAATTTCCGCCCGACGTTACTTACAAAATGTAAACCTAGGCGAACTTGACCACCGCGAAGAGGGTGCAGGAGGCGATCACGACCCAGAGTATTGTTCCGAGCGCGAAGGGCCGCCAGCCGACGCGTTTCAGCATTTCCTTTGAGATACCCAGTCCGATCAGGAAGAGCGTGACCGTAAAGCCGGCTTTTGCCAGATTCACCAGCGAATCGAAAATGCTTGGAAGAATGAAGGCCGGCGCATATGTTCGAAACGTTGCCGCCGCGACGAATAAAAAGATGAACCACGGGATCTTGATCTTCGCCTTCGCGCCTTTCTCGTGAAATACGTACGCCCACACCAAAGCCAGCGGCGCGATCCATAGTGCACGCGCAAGCTTCACGGTCGCGGCGATCGCTAAAGCCTCCGCGCCATACGCCGACGACGCGCCTACGACCGAGCTCGTGTCCTGGATCGCGATCGCCGCCCAAAGGCCGAACTGCGGCTGGGACAGGCCAAACGCGTGCCCGATGAGTGGAAAAGCGAAAAGTGCAACCGCGTTGAGCGTAAATATCGTGCCCAGGGAAACCGACATTTCATCGTTCTCCGCCTTGATCGCCGGCCCGACTGCGGCGATCGCACTGCCGCCGCAGATGGCTGTGCCGGTGGAAATGAGTGTTGTTATCTTTAGCGGCGTTTGGAGAAATTTACCCAGCAAAAATCCGAGCGCGAGCGCTCCGAAAACGACGCAAAGGATAAACACGATCCCGCCCCTTCCGGCTTTGTAAACCGCCGCGAGATCCATTCCAAACCCCAAAAACACAACTGATGCCTGCAGCAGATAAGTGGCGGGTTTTCCTGAAAGATCCGGATATGGACTCCCCGCAGTTAGGGCGACAACGAGCCCGGCGGCGAGAGCTGTCGCCGGCGAGCCCCATGGCGACAGGACGAATAGAATAAGGAAGAAGAACCCGGCTTTTCGCCACATTGGAACAAAGTAAAAAGTTAAAAGTAAAAAGGCAAAAGAGAAACTAAAAACTTCCGACTTTGACTTTTTACTTTTAACTTTTTACTTAACGTGCCTTTCCCTGATTCGCTACCGCCTCCTGTGCAGCCTTTACCGCTTCCGGGTCGCCGAGGTAATAATTTCGGACCGGCTTCGTGTTTTCGTCGAGTTCGTAAACCAGCGGTATTCCCGTTGGAATATTGTATTTGATGATGTCGTTGTCGGAGATCGCGTCCAGGTATTTCACAAGCGCGCGAAGGCTGTTGCCGTGGGCGGCGATGACCAGCCTACGACCGGCTGCGATCTTTGGCATGATCTCCGCTTGAAAGTAAGGTATGACACGCTCCACCGTTTGTTTGAGAGCTTCTGCCTTCGGAAATTTCGCAGGTTCGATAGACGAATATCTCGGGTCCTTACCCAGCCATCGTTCGTCCGTTTCTTCCAATGCGCTGGGCGGGATATCAAAACTGCGGCGCCATATCAAGACCTGCTCTTCGCCGTATTGAGCCGCGGTTTCGGCTTTATTCAAGCCTTGTAATGCGCCGTAATGACGCTCGTTCAGCAACCAGGATTTTGTTTCCGGGATCCACATCAGGTCCATCTCGTCGAGGATGATCCAGAGCGTGCGGATCGCGCGTTTCAGCACCGACGTGTATGCTTCGTCGAACGTAAATCCCTCGGCTTTCAGCAGCTTGCCGGCTGCATGCGCTTCTTCCTTGCCTTTTTCCGAAAGATCGACGTCCTTCCAGCCGGTGAAGCGGTTTTCTTTGTTCCACTCGCTCTCGCCGTGGCGGATCAAAACCAATTTGTGCATCGCTTATTTATGATTGCCGATTTTGATGGATTTGACCAATTCGTCGACAACGCGCGATATGTCTTCGCCGCCGAATTCATCAACGACAGCGATCAGGAAATAGTATGTCTTGTACGGGATGGCGAGCGTCCGGCTGCGGATGGTGTATTCAGTGCGTTGATTGTTGCGAATGGTGAACCGTGTGACCTGGTACACGCCCTTCCCGCCGGTGATGTCGATAACTGTGGGGCCTTGAATTAAGGAATAGCTG
>JAICPV010000212.1 GCA_025929655.1 Pyrinomonadaceae bacterium | reverse complement strand
TGACGCGGGTTCGCGACGACGCGGCCGCGATGCGCCTCTCGCGCATCCTCACCGTCGTGGCCGGCCTCGCGCAGATCGCGGTGGGCGTGGCCATGCAGCAGAGCCAGCGCTCCGCGCTGAACATCGCACTTTCGATTGCCTCGCTGATCAACGGCCCGATCCTCGGCGTTTTCCTCGTCGGAGCATTCATTAAAAACGCAAAGGAAATCCACGCGCTGGCAGGCATGATCGCCAGCGTCGGCGTGATGATATACATCTTATTAGGCACCTCGATAGCGTGGCCATGGTATGCACTTATCGGCAGCTCCGTAACCGTGACTGTCGCGTTGATCGCGACTATTGTCGTTAGAACAAATGAAGTTTTGGATTAGCTTACTTTTACTTGCCGTGACCGTTCCGTCATTCGCGATCGGCGGTTCGCGCAATTTCGTCGGATCCCACCCGCTAACGCGGGCGGTACCGCCTGCTCGTTTCGAACCGTCGAAAGATTCGTGGAAGAAGGCCGAGAAGCTGGTCAAGAAAATGACCGTCGATGAAAAGATCGGCCAGCTCATCCACGTCGGCGTCAATGCCAGATACACCAGTCAGGACAGCACGTTCTTCAAGGACCTGAAACGGCACGTCGTCGAAAACAAGATCGGCGGCATCATTTTCTTCGTCGGCCCGGTTTACGAAACGGTGCATCTCGCCAACCGGATGCAGGAGGCGGCGAAGTACCCGTTGATGATCTCGCTCGACGCGGAAACCGGGATCGGAATGCGCTTCCTGGAAGCTGAGATCTTCCCATGGGCAATGGCCGTCGGAGCCACCGGCGACCCCGAGCTTGCCCGACGAATGGGTGTGATCGCCGGCCGCGAAGCGCGCGCGACGGGTTTCCAGCATATTTTTGCTCCCGTGCTGGACGTAAATAACAATGCAGAAAATCCGGTGATCAACGTGCGCAGTTTCGGAGAAGACCCGGAATCTGTTGCACGGTTCGGTGTCGCGTTCATTGACGGTCTGCAGAGCCAAAGAATCCTCGCGACCGCGAAACACTTCCCCGGCCACGGCGACACGAATGTCGATTCGCACCGCGCATTACCGATCGTCAATCGCACGCGCAAGCAGCTTGACGAGATCGAGCTTCTTCCGTTCCGAAAAGCGATCGATGCGGGCGTCGGATCGATCATGATCGCACATATCGGCCTGCCGGCAATCGATCCCGAACCTATAATGCCGCTGAAGGCACCAACAACTTCGACTTATGTCGAAGATCCCCATGAGAGCGACATAAAACCCGGTATCATTCCGACGTCGCTTTCCGGCAAAATTCAAACCGGGATTTTGCGAAACGAATTCGGCTTCAAAGGGCTGATCGTATCCGATGCGATGGACATGAGCGGGCTGACGATATATTTCACGCCCGAAGAATCGGCCGTGCGCGCATTGCTTGCGGGAACCGACATTCTCGAAAAACCGCTCGACGTATCGAAGACGGTTGCCGGCATTCGTGCGGCCATCGACTCCGGCCGGCTCCCGATGTCGCGGCTAGACGATGCGGTAACGCGCCAAGTCGCGTGGAAGTATGAGCTGGGTTTGTTCAAACAGCGCATTACAAATATCGATGGAATCGACCGCGTTGTTTCCAACGCTGAAACGAGAAAACTTGGAGACGAGATAGCGTCAAAGGCAATGACCCTGGTTCGAAACGACGCCGGGCTTTTGCCGCTCGATCGAAGCGGAAAGATCGCCGTTCTTGGCATTTCAAACGGTTTCGATGGGCCGCCAACGATGGCTGTGTTCAGCAACCAATTGCGAGATGCAGGACTAAAGTTTGCGACCGCATATGTTCAGGAAAACACGATGCCGCCGCAAATGGAGGCAGCACGAAAGACCGTTCGCGAGGCCGACGTCCTGGTCGTCGGGCTTTACGGACGCGTACGTACCGGAGCGGCAAACAGCGCAAAGATCCCCGAAAACGGCGCGGCGCTAATTCGGGCAGCATTCGCCGCAAACAAAAAGGTCATCGGCGTCAGCTTCGGCAATCCATACATCTTAAGCTCGTTTCCCGAATTGAAAACGTATCTGGTTGCATACGGCGACATGCCGAGCCTGCAGCGAGCAGCGGCACGAAGCATTCTCGGCACGCAGGACATCATCGGCAGATTGCCGATAACATTGCCGGGCCTGCATCCGCGCGGGACAGGGATTCAGGTGCGGAACGCGGACGCCCTCGTCCGCAATGAGCCCGCAGGGCGAAAATAACTTCGCCGCTATCGCGGCGTCGCGGACGAGGGCGTCCGCGTTCCGACTATGACCCAAACCTGGGTAATTGAAGAATTTCTCGAAACCAAAAACAACCGCCTTCACATCGACGGCGTCAACGCTGACGATCTTGCGCGGGAACGTGGGACGCCGCTGTTCGTTTTCAGTGAAAACCGCATCCGCCACAACATCGAACGCTTGCGAAAAAGCGCATCGGTCATCGATTGCCCCTTAAAACTATGCTACGCCGCAAAGGCGATGTCGACGATGGGCATTTTGCGTGCCATCAAAGACGCAGAGTGCGACATCGAGGTAAATTCCGGCGGCGAACTTTGGAAGGCGCTGAAAGCAGGATTCACCGGCGATCAGATCATCTTTAACGGCACGAGCAAAGAGATCTGGGAGATCGAGCTTGCGATAGAAAATTCGATCTACGCAATTCAGGTCGATTCGATCTATGAGCTTTTCCTGATAGAAGAAACCGCAAAGCGTTTAAACAAACGCGCAAATGTAAGCATGCGTCTGGTGCCTGAGATCAAAACGGGGACTCACTCCGGATTGCAGACGGCACTGCTCACCTCAAAATTCGGAATGATGCCCGAGGAAGCTTTCGAGGCGTTTCGCGCCCATAAAGATTCACCGCATCTTGACCTGTGCGGGATTCACTTGCATATCGGCTCGCAAACCCCCGAGGCTCACGCATACGCCGACGCGTTTCAAATGCTATTCGAAAGCATGTTCCGAATCTATAACGAAACACAGACGAAGCTGAAACACATAAATCTCGGCGGCGGGTTTCCCGTCAACTATCTACGCGACGCTCTTCACGAAAGCGAATTTCCCGATGAACAGCGTGAAATGTTCGCAGCCGATTTTGAACCGGCGAACGCGGTCGATGACGCGTGGAAACTTGTGAAGTCGATCGCGACCGATGTGGACGCCGGCCACCTTCTCAAAGATCTAACGCTTCTCCTCGAACCTGGCCGAAGCATCATCGCCGACGCCGGCGTCTGCCTGACAACCGTTCGAAACGCAAAAACACGTCCCTTCGCAAATTCCGAAATCCGAAACCCGGAATCCGAAATTGCAGCCGATTCTTGGCTGCTAGTTGATGCCGGCTTTAACAACCTCCTGTCCATGGCCACTTACCACTGGTACTACCATCTGATCTCCGCCAGGCGTGCCGGCGAGCCGCACGATACGCCCTACAAGCTCGCCGGCCCGCTCTGCGACGGCGGCGACGTTTATTTCGACCACGAAGGCCATGATCGCTTGCCGGAACATCGCCTGCTTCCCGGAAACGTCCAGCCCGGTGAAGTGCTCGCTCTCCTCAATGCCGGCGCATACACCGTCGCGCAGGAATCGCAGTCCAACGGCCGTTTTCTTCCGGCAGTTGTCCTTATTCATGAAAATGGCAAAGTGGAATTGATTCGAAGGCGAGAAACTTTTGATGATCTGATTTCAGTAGACGTTCTTTAGGTGATGATTTCTTCGAGCATTATTTTACTATGATTACCTCCCGTTCCAGGCACTGCCGCTTCCGAGCAAGGACCGAAATCCGGCAAGGTCGTCCTCCGACAATTCTATCTCACCCAGTTCGATGATCTCCGCTGCCCTCGCAAGCACGCCTACGCGTGCGGCATCGTCGCGCATCTCGCCCACGATCGAGAAGATCCTGAAAACCGCGGATCGCGCGTTCGCGGTTCGGCCGGCCTTTAAATGCCGTTCCGCGATCGCAAGGACGGCTTCCGCTTTTGGCCCGAGCAGCTCGACATCCTCGGCTGACGTTTCGGCGTCGCGAAGCAGCGTTTCCGAAAGTTCCGGGTCGAGTTCAGCGGCCGCCTCACTCATGTGCACAAGAGCCGCCGTACGGTCGGATCGATCGCCTAGAATTTCGAGCGTCTCGCGTGCGAGCGGCTCGTCGCCCTGCTGAATACATATCGCGCAAATTTGCGTCAACGCATTTATCCGCTGTCTGGCATCTGGGATCGAATCAGCAGCTTCGATCGCACGTTCGCGACGGCCGAAGCCGGCAAATTGGGCCGCGATCGTCCCCATCAAAATAAATTTCGACCTGCTGTCGCGTGTTTCGTTTTCGTGCTGCGAACGCAGAATTGCGAGAGCCTCTTCGAGCGCCTCGACCGCCTCGTCCTTTTCCTCTTTCCGCCAATGGTCGCGTGCAAATGCCAGCACCACGGTCGCGATCTGCGTTTTGTCGGTCACGGCATCCAGGGCGCGGTCCGCGAGATCGACGCTGCCGGCATTTAGGAAACCGATCGCGATATGTGCAAGCAAAGGATCGCGATGCGCGTTATCCAATTCTTCCGCGTCCGCCCGCGCAGTTTCATAGACCTCAACCGATCTACCCTTTTGCCCGGCGTCGATGAGTATGCTTCCGATTTCGCAAAAGGAACGGATCCGCTCCTCGTTATGTTCGATCTCAGCGGCTTTCTCCGCTGCCCTCGAAAGCATTTCAGCGGCCCGATCGAGATCTCCTTTTAATATTCGTTCCGCGGCGATCGAGTTTAATGCAATTACCGCGTCTCGCGCATACTCGATCTCGTCGATCGTTTCCAACGCCGCCGATTCGTCGCCGTCGGCCGCGTGGCGAACTGCAACGCGCATCAATACGCCATCCGAATGCGCCATTAATGCCGCGACGTCGCCTGCCTTTTCATACTGGCCCTTGTCCGCCTTTGCGATACCGACCTGTTCGTAGCCCTGCGCCTGCAAACCCGGATCTTCTATCGCTTCGACCAGTTGGAGCGCGTATTCGTCGTCGTCGATCTCAGCGCATTTTGCCGCAACACTTATCAAGAGCCGGTCGCGGGTGAAAGGATCGTCGACGCTGTTTGCCAGTT
>JAICPV010000283.1 GCA_025929655.1 Pyrinomonadaceae bacterium | reverse complement strand
TGCAGAAATTTCCGCTCGACTATCTGAAGATCGATCGCTCATTCATCAGTGAGATGGAGAAAGGCGGCGAAAACGAAGAGATCGTCCGGACGATAATCGCTCTCGCGGATGCCCTGAAACTCAAGGTGATCGCCGAGGGCATCGAGACCGAGCATCAGTCGGAAAGGCTGAACAGCCTCGGCTGTGAATTCGGACAGGGGTTTCTTTTCTCGCGCCCGCTGACCGTGCAGGACGCCGAATCGTTTATGCGTGACGGCGGAGTTCCGTTCGCTTCCGAGCCGGTTCCATTCGACGGGTCCGCGATACAACTGGACAGCACGCACTGAACGCTCAGATCGTTCAATGCTCATACTCCCGTTTAAGCCTTTTTGTCAGCACGCACCGGTCACCGTCCCAAACGCTGTGAACCTTGCCGTCGAATCTGTGACGCACCTCGCCTAACTTAAACACGACTTCGCCGTATACGTTTGGTTCATCCGTTTCGGGCTGCAAAAATTCGTCGGTCTCAGCGAACTCCTGAAATCTGTATAGCGGCGTTTTCATATGTCGATCATTGTTCGTTCGGCGCTAATTTCGCACGTTGATGATAACGATTTACCTCGCGCATTTGCGTAGTCGGAAGTACAGTTTTCGAGGATCCAAAAGTGCGGGTTGAATGCCAATGTTTTTCCGCCGAAAAAAAATGCCCTGACGAGGTCGCCCGGGCATTCCTTTTAGCAATTAGCTATTTTTACCAGCCTTTTCCGGCACCGCCGCCGTAGCCGCCGCCGTTCCCAGCATAGCCGCCGCGACCGCCGCCGCCGTTTCGGTCGGTTTGGGGCTTGGCCTCGTTCACCTTAAGCTGTCGGCCGTCGATCTCTTTGCCGTTGAATTCGGCGATCGCTGCCTGGCCTTCGGCCTGTGACGACATCTCGACAAAACCGAAACCGCGCGAGCGGCCCGTTTCGCGGTCCTCGATGATGTTCGACGAGTGGACGGTGCCGTGAGCTGCGAACATATCGCTAAGGTCCTGGTTCGAGGTGTTGAAGGAAAGATTTCCTACGTATAATTTCATTGTGATTTCCTTTTCCGTTGAAAACGGAATGTCTGCGAAGTGGGGAAACACGTGCGGTTAGCTTTCTTTCGGGAAAGGAAAATGCAGGTTTCGGATACTCAAAAAAATACTGAGAGCAACTTCTGGTGTTCTAACTAAGCCCGCTCTCAACTTTATCCAAAAACCGTTTAAGAAGAAGCGCGTCTAAATACGACGCAAGAGAAGGATCTACGAGATTTAGACTGACAGCTTTCGCGCGGAATAGCAAACAATAAATGAGGCACACGCGCGGCTTGTTCAAATAATCCGATCAATCGGCCTCTAATGAGTTATAATGGCGGCATATAGGGTTAAGCTCACTCGATATTCAGACACCTCGGAATCAGCCGACTTTTTCTGACGGCAACAGCTTTACCAGATCAGGGAGATCCAAATGAGCAATCTATCTATCGGTCAGCGCATGGTCGGCGATATCGCGGTCGTCGATCTGGACGGCAAGGTCACGCTCGGCGAAACTAACCGCCAGCTTCACGAGGCGCTTAGGGCGCTTGTGACCGCGGGAACGAACAAGATCGTGCTGAATCTAAAGAAGGTGAAGTCGATCGATTCGAGCGGCCTGGGCGAGATCGTCGCCGGGTATTCCACTTTGAGATCGCACGGCGGCTCGCTTGTGCTTGCCAATATTCCCGAACGCGTGGTGGACCTGATGACGATCACAAAACTGTATACGGTATTCGACGTGTTCGAGTCTGAGGACGAAGCAATTGCGAATCTTCAACGCACCGAGCAGACGACCCAGCCGCTGACTACGGGCTTTCCTTCGAAAGCCAAATCCGGCAGCTCGATCTTTTAGAACATTTAGTTCCCGGTCTCGCTTTTGTCAGGACTGCGAGC
Organism: Pyrinomonadaceae bacterium; assembly: GCA_025929655.1. Lineage (GTDB taxonomy): Bacteria > Acidobacteriota > Blastocatellia > Pyrinomonadales > Pyrinomonadaceae > OLB17. Next base: position 2,269 of record JAICPV010000283.1, on the reverse strand, counting down.
GCAGTTACCGGGTTCTTTTTTGTTTCACTTCATTCTGACAACGGTTGCCGTTCCGTCCGAACGGTGATAGATTGCGCGGGTCGTATGAGCAATCATATGATTCGTTGAGGGACTGGTTGTATCGGGGAGATGCGACTGGTCCTTTAACGCGCCGAAGGGCCATCGGTTGCGCGGGTTTGGAAAGCATGTTATTTTTTCCGGGAAGCGTTTTGGGAAAGATGCTTCATATGACTCCGGCTGGTTTGTGAACTCAGAGCACACATTCCGGCCGGTTCCTTTTTTTGGCCGGACGGCTGCGCGAATATTTAAAGCGTAATAGATTCTTCGGCCTGCGCGAGCAAAAACATTGTAATAGTGATAAGACTGTCCGAACGCACCGGCGGCCATTCCTTTTGCATTGAATGTGAAAAGGCCGCTGCGGGTATCGCAACAGCCTTTTCGTGTGGAACCGCTGACGTATGAATGGTTATGAATTGGTTGGCGTCCGGTCGTTCCGGCCCGTGATCTGCTCGTATATCAGCACGGGCGACATTATTAGAAGCGTGATAGGTAAGAGCCATGTATTAGAAAGTCTTTGCATTTTCGGTGACATCATATGAAACCTCCTCGCGTATTCGCATTCCTGTCAATAGTCTGTTAGTCAAGCTGCGTGCCGCTCGGGCCGCCCGAAAACCGTACCTGGCCGTCCCGCCCTTTATTTCCGGGATTAAAAGGAATAATAAAAGCGTATCAGGAAAAATAGTGTTTAATTTTCGTACAGCCGAATACAGTACTTGGATCTGAGACGCGTGTATTAATAACACGCAGTCCGGGCTGGCTGCTTTGCTGTACCCTTGTATTTTGGTTGATTGGCTTAAGTTCCGCCGGACTCGCCTGATTGGGTCCGTTTTGTTTTCGTTTGCCCGGCCTGCTTTTTACAAATGCGAAATCGGTCTAACACCTTCGGCATCACGACAAACCTGATCCCAATTAGACTTTCGCTGAATGCCGCGCTCATTTCGCTGCTCGGCGCGGTTTTCTTTTTGCTTTCGATTTACGTACTGGTGTTTTATGGAATGTACGCGCTGGCGTTCAGCCTGGCGGCTACCGCGGTAGGCTGCATTTGCTGCGGACTGACCGACGGGTTTCTCCTCGCACACCGGCGCGACTATGCTTTCAGGCGGACCGGCCTTTTAGCGTTCGCGGTCGGGCTGCCTTTACTCGTGTTTTCCGTTTACCGGATGATCTAGTTTTCTTTGAAAAACAGCAGTACGCCGCACCGCAGCCTAGCTACGCGGCCGGTCGATTCTCGACGGGAGCCAGCGGGCTCAGCGTTTCGATGCGGCGGAGGCGCGGGTTTATATAGACAGGGTTCTCGGGGTGAGCTTCGATGTAGTCGATCAGCTTCGATATGGCTTTTCGCACGACGTTCGCGCGTTCCTCACATGCGAGGACCGCCTCGCGGTATGCTTGCTCTTTTTGTGAAGGCATATTTTCGGGGAGCAGGTTCCGGCGATATTAAAACACAAAACGCGGCAAATGCGCCAGACCCCCCGAGCGAGAAACTATTTTCCTCTTGCGTTCGGTTGATTACTGTTTCATTTTCGGACATAAGCGAGCATAATGGGCGACAAAGAAAATCAGGAGGCGAAAAATGGAAAGTAAAGCAAGGATCCTGGGACACGGTATGCATCCGCTGTTGATCGTTTTTCCTCTGGGGCTGTTGTCGACGGCGGTGATCCTGGACATCGTTCATTTGGTGACCGGTTCGGAAGGCGCGACGGTACTTTCGTTCTGGCTGATCGCACTGGGCGTTATCGGCGGTCTGGTTGCCGCGATCCCGGGCTTTATCGACTGGCTCGCGATCATTCCCGCAAATACGCGTGCCAAATCGGTAGGGCTTATTCACGGCGTCGGCAACGTGATAGTTGTGGTGCTTTTCGCATTAAGCTGGTACCTGCGGCGCGATGCGGAGCCGGGTTTCCGCATGGCCGGAAGGCCGGATACGCTGGCTCTGCTTTTGTCGTTCGCGGGATTCGTTTTGGCGCTCGTAACGGGCTGGCTCGGCGGCGAGCTTATCGAGCGTCTCGGCATCGCCGTACACGACGGCGCCCATCCGAATGCACCAAATTCGCTTTCCGGTCGCCCGGCTGCCGAGAATACTGAAAGTGCAATTTAGGCGGGTCGTTGGGCCGACTGCGAAAGGTCCGCCCCGAGCAGGCGGTCGTATTCCTGCTGCAGGACAAAATAGCATTCGCACGAACGCTTTTCGAGCTCGTCGATATCGTCT
>JAICPV010000375.1 GCA_025929655.1 Pyrinomonadaceae bacterium | reverse complement strand
GCTTGGGAGCGAACCTTGCCTGTAGTGCAGCAGCCTCCGCTGCCTTCCGCATCGAAAGACGTTCCAGGCCTGAAACTGCTTTTGCGGAAAACACCTTCCCGCTTTCATCGATGAGTACCTGAACGCGAACGGAACCTTGAATCCCGGCACGTCGACCATCGTCCGGATAAATGGCTTTCGGTAGGGAGAGGGCTCTGCTGTTGAGTGCACCCTCCGTGTTTTTACGCGCGGATTCGTTTTGGGCAGTGGTGGTAAGTATCGATACACCGCAAAACATCAACAAAAGCGCTGAAGAAAATATATGTCGCATTGGGCTGGTCCTAAATATAAGTCTCTTAGAGACCTTAAAACAACTATATCGTTGTACGCGAAATGGGGAGTCAAGACCGGAGTCAGAGGCGCCTTCCTGACTGCGGGTGGTTGGGTTGGAACGACTGAACGACAGGGCTCTCCGGTGATTCGGTGAGCCCTTACTTACGTGCGGGCTGCTGACACTCGGTCATTGACGCTGGAATTCCGGCGTTCCGAGGACCAGGCTCACCACTTTGAAAACATCCGGGTTTCCGGTCGGGTTCAGCAGCCGTGCCTGCCTGTTACCCTGTCGTCGGCCGTTTGGCATGTCGTCCGCGCCGTCGTCAACCTCCGGCCCGGCTTTCACGTCCGGCAACGGCTGCTGTATTTGTTTCAGCAGCGTCGCTCTAGTGGAAGCTGAAACGTCGTTGTCAAGGATCTCCGCGATCGCGGCGTCGAGGACCTTAGATCTTTCCTTTTGCTCGAAGTTTTTCAGATCGACACGAGTGCCGGGAATGCGGTTGCTCGCAACAGCGATCGCGAAATTCAATCGTTCGAGCAGCGCCCCCGTGTTCACCCAATCTTCAGCCGTATCAGGATAGCCCGTCGGAGCCTGATAGCCGTAGGGAACTTCGCCGAGCTTGTTGAGCATCGCGAGCATCGCGGGGCCCGCGTTGGTGTTTCCGCCAACGGCGCGGATCGAGCTGACCGCAAGCTCGAACGGTGTCTTGATCTTCGCCCGGTAGTTCTTCGCGTTGAAGAATTCCTTATCCGTAAACAGCGCTTTCAGTGTCGTCCTGATGTCGCCGTTCGATTTTGAAAAAGCCGCAGCAACGCGTCTCACAAGCGCTTCATCTGGATTGTCGCTCACGAATTTCACCGCGAGTTTCCGCGCGATGAACATCGACGTCGACGGATGCTTCACCAGGATGTCGATCACTTTCAATCCATCTTTCAAACCGCCTTCGTCGACCTTTTGGCCGAGGACGGTTTTCGCGCCGTTTTCATGCCAACGCGGGTTGAAGAAAAATTCGCCGCTTTCCAGATCGTCCGGAACACCTGCCAGCCTTTGCAGATTATTCAAACGACGGTTTTCTTCACCGGAGATCGTCATCGCCGCCGAACGGCGGTATCCGCGAGGGTCTGCGATCGTCCAACCCGTGAACGCCTTTGCCACCTCGACGATGTCCTTTTGCGTGTAACCACCGTCAACGCCCAATGTGTGCAGCGCCATCAGCTCGCGTGCGTAGTTCTCGTTGATCCCGGGTTGGGGCCGCTGCTGCTGTTGCTGCGAACGGTTTTGCACTCGCTTCAACCTTTGATCAAGCTCGGCGTCGGTGAGCCCCTGGTTGCGTTTGATCCGTTCGCGCATTCGGGGCGTCAGATTACCGTTTTGCATGGCACGCTGTAGCGGACTGTTGCCGCGGTTGTTCGCCTGTTGGGCGTTCGGCGAACGCGATTCGAAATTGTCGAGATAGAAAAGCATCGCGGGATGCTGCGCCGTTCCGACGACAAGGTCTTTGAAATTTCCAAGCGCGTGCTTGCGAAGCACGTCTCGCTCGTAGCTCGGAATATACCAGCGCACCGCTGCCTTGCCCGAAAAGACGTTGAAATGGTTCTGCCAGAAATCGACCATCACTTCCTGAAGCTGCCGCTCCGAATAGACCGCGCGCAGAACGCGGTTCGAAACGATCTGAGGCAGCATCTGGTTCGCCGGCCTCAGATCGTATTTCGTATAAAGCTGCCGGAGTTTCTGCTGGCGTTCCTGCCGGTCCTTTTCGGACATCTGGTCATTCGCTTGGGCCGCGGCCTGTGAATTCCGTCCGCCTTCCAACGCTCGCAGCAACGCGCCCGGATTGGGATACTTCGCGAAAACCTCGGCGGTCGACATCTTGAAGATCTCGAGGCCGCGAACCTTCGCTTCGGCTGCAGAATCGTCGATCGACGCAGGATTCAGTTGCTGATCGATATATTTTTCGATTCCTGTCGCTTTCACCTTAGCCACGTCGCCGGGCCGCACACCGAAACCAAGACGGTTCAGCACGTGGATGATCCTTTGCTCTTCGGAAAGTTTTTTATCTGTACCCAACGGGTTCGCCAGAACCAGCGACGGGAGAAAAATGGCTGCGATCAACGCCGCAACCGATGCTTTTCTTAATGCACAACTATTAAATATCACAGGAGTTACCTCGAATTCTTATAAGGGCTTATGTGAAGCCTTGCTGAGACTTAGACGCATCTTTTGCCTCGAATGGCGAAATTCTTTCGCACCGTTTCGATACAACAACTTTCACGCCCGAATCATCGAATACTTCAGAATCCCGCGCTCTTTGCGGTAAAATTTGACCCTTAACTTTCGAATAAACGTTATGAAAACCATCGGTTTTGCACTTCTCATGTTCGTCTGCGCGTTCGCCGCGATGGGTCAATCGACCACGTTTAGCGATCCGAACGTTGATTTCACCTTCCAGATACCTGATGCGAAATGGAAAGTGGTGAAGACCGCATCCGCCGGCCGCGTCGAGATGGTTTACGGTGACCGAAATGACGGTCATCTGGAGATCAGAAAGTCGACCGTGGCGGCCTCGACGCCGATGGCCGACATAATCCGCGACCAGGAAGACAAAGTGCAGTTCAAGCCCAGCTACGTCGCCGGTAAGCAGGAACATTTCAATGGCAAGTTAAGCGGTACCGTCTTCAATTTCGAGTACGTCGAATCCGGTCGGGCGAAGACCGGCAGGTATTACATCCTTCGCTCGGGTGACTCCGTGTATATCCTTCGGTTTTCCGGATACCAGGACAGCCTACGTTCGATCCGGCCGCTAACCGACTCGATCGCACGCACATTTGAAATACAAAGCCGGTAAATTTCATGTGTTAGAATTCGCATGTGCCGGGATATCGTTATACGCAATATTTCGAAAACGAAGTATTGCGTAAACGGCCATATTTGAAACGAG
>JAICPV010000577.1 GCA_025929655.1 Pyrinomonadaceae bacterium | reverse complement strand
TGGACCGTCGACTTATGCTTCTCCTTCGCTAAATTGTCGGTGATCGTGACCTGCAGCACGTAATCGCCCGGGGCCATCTCGTTGCCGAGGACGAGCGCCGAGCTGAAATCGATCGCCTTTGGATCGGGTCCGGGATATACGGGTACGGGCTGGACCTTTCCTTCAAAAACGACTTTGCCGTCGCGAAATAGTCGCATCTGTGAGGTGAGGTTCGGGGCCGGAGCCTGCTTCGCGTTGTAGATGGAAAACCCGTAGCTCAGCACGGTAGCACGTTTGAATTGCCGCAAGGACGTGTCGTTCAGGGCACCCGCCCCACTCTCCTCAACCGTCTGGCCGGAACTGCGTTTCTGCCAAACATCGTACGGAATGTTCTCGAGCACAACTCCTGATAACTGCAGGCGATTTTTCTTCAGGTTCGGAACCTCGACGAACTGATTCGCCGACCCGACCTTGTCGCTGCCGTGATCGCGTAGTGCGATACGTAGTTGATACGCACCCGGCTTCTTGACCGGAAACGCGAAGTCATAGACAAAGCCGTGCCGCATGAAGTTTTGATAGGCGTCTTTCTTTAGCGTCATCGTATACGTCTTCGAGATCTGGTCCACGAGCGTGCCGTTGTCGCCAAAGCCCGCCGCAAACACATCAAAGACCGCTTTCTTCCCACCGTCGGTGACGTCAGTGAATTTGATGTCCTGTGCGCGAACATGCACGAGCGACCGGATGATGTTCCCTTCTTTCGGTGAGTTGTAGTACAGGGCATTTAGCCGCAGGGCTATGTCCTGCACGGCGAACGGAGAGGTGAGCGCGGTTACGAGGCGCTCGCCGGAAGTCTGCGTCGGACGCACCATGCGCTCGTCGCTTACGCCGAAGAAACCGCTGCGGTGACGGACAGTCGTGCCGGGCCTTTTCACCTTGACCTCGAGCCGGTTGAAACGTCTCACTTTCGGATCGAACGTCGCATCGTCGGGTTCGTACGCGATCAGGTAATAACTCTGGTCGTCGAGGATCCGGCGGATGCCGGCACTCACATCGTTGTTGTTCACGATCGCGATGCCGCCCGTCTGGCGGGCGAGAAGCCTCAGCCCGTCCTGAGTATCCAGCAGGCGCGTGCGACGATCCGCTATCTCGTTGTTGATCTCATCAAGGCTGCGCCCCGCAGTGCTGTCCGCCGCCGTAACGCCCGTAAACACAAGGCCGCGTGCGTCCATCGTATAAACGACTACTGACGCCCGGTTCGCGAGATCGATAAGTCGAAGAAGGCTCTGGTAGACCCGGTTCGTTTCGGTAAATCCACTGCGATTTCGTACGAGAAGACTGAAACCGTCGGAGAGCAGCATTATCGATTTACGACCCGGCAGCTCGCGCATTCCGCGAACTATGTAATTGACCGCTCCAAGTGTCCCGGTGGCAAACAAACTTTCGCGGAAATCGTCTATCTCGCGGTTGGCAGCTTCGGCACGCGACGTGTCGGTCATTTCTTCGTCATCATCGGGGCGAGCCTGGAGCGGGGCGAATGCGCCGATATTGCCGGCGCCGGCCGAGTTCCACCTTACCTTTTCGATCGCCGCATAAAGCTGTCGTTTGTCGGTCGTGAACTGCTGTAGT
>JAICPV010000135.1 GCA_025929655.1 Pyrinomonadaceae bacterium | reverse complement strand
CATCAGGTCGAGCCGGTAATCTTCCATCGCCGGATAAAGGATCTCCTCGATCGCCGGGTGCAGGCGATGGATCTCGTCGATGAAAAGCACGTCGCCTTCTTCCAGGTTGGTGAGGATCGCGGCGAGGTCACCCGCCTTTTCGATCACCGGCCCGGCTGTCGAACGAAGCGTCGAGCCCATCTCGTTCGCGACGATGTTCGAAAGCGTCGTCTTGCCGACGCCCGGCGGGCCGGTGAGCAAAATGTGATCAAGTGCCTCGCGCCGCTTCAACGCCGCCTTCATAAAAACGCGAAGATTGTCCTTGACCTTCTTCTGCCCGATGTACTCCGAAAGCTGCGCCGGCCGCAGCGTAGCCTCAAACCGCGATTCCTCGGGCGACAGCTCTTCGTTTCTAATGCTTGTCCCGGCCATTGACATAGTTGCAGCTACTGGGTTTAACGTATTCAACTCTTTGCGTGCTCTGCGACTTTGCGTGAAGCCTCTTCGGCCACGTCAAGCAGGAAGTTCTCGCAAAGTCGCTAAGATCGCAAAGAGCGGTCTGGTTAATTCTAAACGCTCGAAGTACAACCTCTCAACTCTTGGCGTCTTTTGCGTCTTGGCGTGCGCTTCTTATTCCGGCAGCTCATTCACAACTCGTCGAATTCCGTCCTTGATCAAGTTCACATTGAAATTTATCAGCAGACCGAGATGAATCTCTGTGAGTCGAAGATAGGTGAGAAGTATTTTCGAAAAGATCGGAGATAAAGCTTCGACCGATTTGCACTCGACTATCACCTTACCATTGACTATAAGATCCGCCCGAAATCCGACCTCCAGCTTAACTTCCTCGTAATAAACCGGAATAGGGCGCTCCATTTGAACGATAAGGCCTCGCTTCTCCAACTCGTATTTCAGCGCCGCCTGATAAACAGTTTCCAGAAGTCCGGGCCCGAGCGTCGTATGTATCTTGAATGCGCAATCGACAATGATTGTGGCGATCTGATTCTCGGTCATGTAGATTTGCGTGTTTAGAAGAAGGTTCACGCAAAGCCGCTAAGAACGCAAAGAGTTGAACTCGTTCCTCTAAATTGCAGGAAAACAGAGTCGTCTCTTTGCGTCTTTTGCGTCTTTGCGTGTAACTTCTTTCTGTTTTTGCTAGAAAAGCAGCCCCTTATTCCACAACGCCAAAATATCCATCGAAAATGCGACGGTGCAGTGCAGGATCAGGCCGATCCAGATGCTGCTGTTGCGGTAGCTCAGCCAGCCGAGAAAAATGCCGGCGACGATCGCGGACACCGTTTCGGCGGGCGGCTTGCCGAAATGGATCATGCAGTACGGCACGGTCATCGCAAAGATCGAGTATAGGCCGAGGCTCGGTTTCAGGCTGTGCACCAGGAAGCCGCGAAAGAAAAATTCGAGCCCGAAGAACTGCAGAAAGTATATCAGTTCCCAGATGAGCAGCGTTTGGCCGATATACGGCTCGCCATTGTAGATCTGCAGGAACGGATACTTTGCCGCGAAGCCGCTGGTGAGCGACATCAGGTACGTCAGCGGCAGCATCAATGCAACGCAGCCAGCGAGCAGTTTCCAAAATCCCGGCTCGATCTGGAACTGCAAACCAAAATCTTTTAGATCCGCCTTCCAGTGAAATTTGATGATCGCCGCCGGGATGACGAAATAAAAAATCGTCACGACCGCCGCCCACCAACTGAGCTGGGCGAGATTGTTGTCAATTGGATTTGAAAATGCTTTTGTGCCAAAGAATGCATCGGCGACCTCGGGCGTTTTCAGATAGAAGATCCCGGTCAGTCCGGCGGCGGTGTAAATGAGAGCTGTGAGAACTCGCCGGTCGAGTCTTGATAGGTCCGTTTTGATCTGGGAAAGGACTTCGAACATTTGGGATCTTAATAAAACAAAAAGCGGGGGCAGGCCCCTTCCCGACTGCAAGTGGTCAACTGGGCTGTATCAATTTACAGGCCTCGCGATTAAGACTGTTCAAGTAAAATAGCTGCAGTCCGGAAGGGGGCCTGCCCCCGCGCGTTTTTATTTCGCAAGTCTTTGCAGGGCCGCGCGCAGGATCTTCTGCACGTTCTGGTCGGCGCCTTCCCGGCGGATGTCCTGGATCGCTTTTTCGGCGGCGTTCCGCTGATAGCCGAGATTGACCAGTGCGGAAAGCGCGTCATCGAAAGCGTCCGCTTCGCCGGCGGTTTTCAAACGCGGACTGCCCGGAACCGCCGCAGCCGAGGCCGCAAGCTCGCCGACTTTATCCCGAAGCTCGATCACCAATCTTTCCGCGGTTTTGCGGCCCACGCCGGGGATCGCGGTAAGTTTTGCGAGATTGTCGGACCGGATCGCGGCGATTATCTCGTCCGCGTTCATTCCGCTGAGCATCGCAATGCCGGATTTTGCTCCGATGCCCTGGACGGATATAAGTTTTAGATAAAGGTCGCGTTCGCGCACGGTGGAAAAGCCGAAAAGCTGAATCGCGTCCTCGCGTACGTGCGTGTAAATGCGAAGCTGCACGTCGTCGCCGACCTCGCCCAGTTCGTAAAAGGTCGAGAGCGGGATCGAAACGTCGTACCCGACGCCGCCGATGTCGACGATAACGGAGTTGGCGCTCTTTTCCAAAAGTTTTCCCGAAAGGTAGGCGATCATTGTTTCACGCGTGCAACAATCAATTTTAATTCACTTTGGAAGCCAAACCAAGTCTTTGAAGTTCTTGGCGTGCTTTGCGGCTTTGCGTGAGACAAGATTTTTTTTCACGCAGAGACGCAAAGTTCGCAAAGAAAGAAGTTTTTACTGCGAACTGTATAGATTTTACTTTCGGTTCATCCGCAAACAAGCTATTATAAGATTTGCGGAACATCTCGGCTTGCGGTTTGAAACCGAATTCATCCGGCGGGCGTATTCATCCGTAATAGATCTTTTGAGGTGAAATTTAATGTGCTGCTTAGGGGTATTTAAGCGAGTCGTCCCATTCCTAATCACTTTTGCCGCAGGGCTTTTCATTGCAAGCTTTTTCATCACCATTGCTGCTCCTAATTTCGGAAATTCGCGTCGCCAGTCGAAATTCCGCGAATTGCGACAGGTCCGAATGGAGGTCGAAGAGCTCCGCCGCGAACGCTGCAAGTTAAAGGAAGAGCTGGAAACCCTCCGACGCGAGCGGACCACGATCCATGCAGCGGAGCCGCTCGGTGAGGTCGACGTCTTCACGGTGCCGCCGCCACCGCCGGTGCCGACGGTCAGCGGAAAGACGCGGACGATCACGATCAAGTAAGTTTTAGCGGTTGTAAAAAGGCCACAGGTTAACGCTTTGCGCAGCACAAGTGTTAATCTGTGGTTTCTTGTTTACGTACGACAGACTGTTAGTCTGTCGATCTGAACAGGCTAACGGCCTGTTCTACCTCAATGGACGAATCTCAAGCCAGAAAACTGATCTGCGAGATCGGCAGATTGCTGTATGAGCGAAGCTATGTAGTTTCGTCGGACGGCAATGTAAGCATTCGTCTGGGTGAGAATACGGTGCTCGCGACGCCGACAATGACGTGCAAAGGCCGGATGACCGAAGATTCGCTGGCGTTGACGGACATGGACGGCAAGCCGCTTTCGGACAAGCGTGCTTCATCGGAGCTCGAGATGCATCTTCTGATCTACAAGATGCGCCCGGACGTCAAGGCCGTCTGCCACGCGCACCCGCCGCACGGGACGGCGTTCGCCGTCGCGGGACTCGCGATCGACCAACCGATATTGTCCGAAGTGATCTTGACGCTGGGCTGTGTGCCATTGACGAGCTACGGTACACCGTCAACAAACGAACTGACCGAGGCGATGAAGCCGTATGTCGAGCATCACAACGCGCTTCTGATGGCGAATCACGGTGCCGTCGCTTACGGCGACGACCTCTGGCAGGCTTTCGACCGTTTGGAAACACTAGAGCACACTGCACGCATCGCGATCCTCGCGAAAGCTCTTGGCGGAGCAAACGATCTGCCGCAAGAGGCGATCGAAAAGCTGATAAACATCCGCGAAAAGGCAGGTTATTTGAAATCGAACGCCCGTTGTCAGGCGTGCGGTTATCTGCACGACGCCGGCATCACTTGCGACCTGCAGGTCGAGTATCCGTCGAAAGCAAGCTCGAACGGTGCAAAGATCTCATTCACACGCGAAGAACTTATCGAGCTTTTGAGCCAGGCCGCGAAGTTGGGTTAAACTAGCCCGGTCATTATTTTCATTTATCGATTCAGGAGCAAAACCAAATGCAGGAAGCATTAGGAATGGTTGAGACCAAGGGCCTCGTGGCAATGATCGAAGCAGCGGATGCAATGGTCAAGGCCGCGAACGTGCAGCTCGTCGGGTACGAAAAGATCGGTGCCGGTTTCGTTACCGCCATCGTCCGCGGCGACGTCGCCGCCGTCAAAGCCGCCACCGACGCCGGAGCCGCGGCCGCACGCCGCGTCGGCGAGCTCGTCAGCGTTCACGTTATCCCGCGTCCGCATAATGCGGTCGATGAAACCCTTCCGGTAGTGATGAAATGATCGTTGTTCGTAGATCGTTGTTCGTTGTTCGTTTTGTAACGTATCGACGAACAACGAACCACGAACCAAGAACGACGAACAAATGATAATAGGTCGCATCCTCGGCACCGTAGTTTCCACACAAAAGGACGAGCGCCTCCACGGCAAAAAGCTGCTCATCGTAAAGCCGATCAATCTGGACGGCACGGACCAGAGCGGCTACGTCGTCGCAGTCGATACGGTCGGCGCCGGATACCACGAAAAGGTGATCGTCGTCGGCGGCTCTTCGGCCCGAATGGCTGAGGGAAACAAGGATTGTCCGGTAGATTCGGCGATCATCGGCGTCATCGACAGTTTCGAGTTCACATCGTAAATGCAGATCGCACGCGTAATCGGGACGGTGGTTTCAACCGTTAAGAACGAAACCCTGCACGGGCGGAAATTCCTGCTCGTTCAAACTCTTAACGCCGATCTGAAACCGAAAGGCTCGCCGATGATCGCGCTTGATTCCGTAGGCGCGGGCGTCGGCGAATTGGTTTTCTGGTGCCGCGGGAAAGAGGCGTCGTTCCCATTCAAACGTGACGAAACCCCGACCGACTGCACGATAGTCGGCATAATCGATTCGGATTCGCATGTTTTCAACGGTTCGAATTAGATGCTTTTAGCAAAGGTAATTGGCAACGTAGTCGCGACTCAAAAAAACCAGCGGTATGAGGGCACGCGCGTGATGCTCTGCCGTCAGATCACGCCGGAAGGCGAGGATATGGAATACACCTGCCTCGCTCTCGACTCTGTAAATTCCGGCGAGGGCGACATAGTTGTTATCGCTCAGGAAGGCTGGTCCGCCTCTACTGCCGCGACCGGAAAACCAGGCGCCGCGATCGATTCGGCGATCGTCGGCGTCGTTGATTACATCGAGCTTTTGCCGTCGGAAAAGAATGCGACGAATTGAGTCGAAAGAAATTGCCGAAAAGATCGAGCAGATCGTGCGTTCGCGGTCGGGCGCCGGCGATCTCGCGCAGATCTTGACGGCATTGGACAAAATTAACAATCGCCTCGACATGTTGGAAACCGCAATTTCAAATCCGAAATCTGAAATCCCAAATCCTGAATCGATCCATCCTTCCCAGGAACGCTTCGACATAACCGAGGCGATCGCGGATGGGCTATTCGGCGATGTGCACAATGAAAAGGCCTGCACGTTCGAGCCGAACGGCAAGCCTTGCGATCATTGCTCGATGTGCAGTTCCCGCGGATTCTAGGAACGCAGACTTCCTGGTCCGCATCTCGCTTGATCGCGCAAACGTTGCGGACATGGATGTCCGCGTTCCAACTATCTGTTCGCGGCCGGAGCGTTTGATGCCGGAGCATTTGCGGCGGGCGCGGGTGCGGCTCCGTTTTGATTGCGCCGTATCGAATTCGGATCGGGCAATTGCGGAGCGGTCTCCGCACCGGGCTGGGCCTGGAAACCGACTTCTTCCTTAAATCCGAGCAGCCCGGCGGTCAGGACGGCAGGAAAGGAATTGCGCGTCGTGTTGTAATCCTGAACGGCCGCGTTGTAATCCTGACGCGAAACGTTGATGCGGTTTTCGGTTCCCGCCAATTCGGTTTGCACGTTCATGAACAATTCGCTCGACCTCAGTTGCGGATATGCTTCCTGCAGGCTGAGCAGGCGGCCGATCGTTCCGCCGAAACTATTTGCCGCATCGATGACCGCCTGCTTTTGTTCCGGAGACTTATCGCCGCCCTCGCCCGCTGGTGCCTGCTGCTGTGCGTTCAAAAGACGTGAACGTGCTTCGGCGATCTGGCCGAACACTTCCTGCTCCTGCACGCCCGCCGTCTGCGCGGCGGTCATCAGGTTTGGGATCAGGTCGGCACGCCTCTGCAGCGCGCTTTCCACGTTTGCCCATTTCCCTTTCACGTTCTGCTGCTTGGCCGTCAGCTCGTTGTAGCTGCAGCCGCTAAGCGCGAAACCGAAAACCGCAACAATACT
>JAICPV010000269.1 GCA_025929655.1 Pyrinomonadaceae bacterium | reverse complement strand
GGCGGGATCACGATCTACCAGATCAGCTCGGACAGGAAATATTTTTTCTATTATGCGCATCTCCAGAGCCGGGCGAATGACGTTTCCGAAAAGCAATTTGTAAAAACCGGCAAGGTGATCGGTTACGTTGGGGACACTGGAAACGCCGGTGTTGGCAATTTCCATCTGCATTTCGGTGTCAAAATCGTGACCGATCCAAAACGATTCTGGGACGGTATAAGCGTGAACCCCTACGATGTTCTTCGCGGAACCACAGAGCTACGGTAGGCTTTAAGACCAAATCAGGCACATCGATTGCTCATAATTCGCGATTATGAAGCAATTTAATACATCTTCTAATCGCCATTTCGTCGCTGCATTTGCGGGCGCGATCGCGGTTTTTACGATCGGATGCCAGACGACGCCGTTGAATTCGCCGCAGAACACAGCAGTCAATTCAAACTTCAATTCGAATACGTCGAATGCTGCAAACACGAGTTCCAATACCGTCTCCGTGGAAGCCGGCAATTTCCCGGTAACGATGCCGGTGGTCGACGCGATGTTCGCCGACGAATCCTTCAGAGATGCGGCAAAAGCTGCAGCCCAATTGAACGATGAGGAGGCCGATAAGATCCGCGATGCAGCACGTAACGCAGTTCTTCAAATGAGCGGCGATCCGAACGACGACGATAATCGTTCGACGAGTGCTTCGGCCGAACACGCGCAGCGTGAGATCGAAAAGATCGTTGGAGCCCAGAAGGCATCTAAGTTTATCGACTTTGTTCGTTCTCGCTGGGCAGGCGAAGGCGGCGCCTCGCTCGCAGCCCCGCCCAATTCGGTGCCGACCGATAGCCGCATCGTCGTAAACTCCCCGGCGTATAGGATGGATGTGTTCAAAGACGGGCAGCTCGTAAAGACGTATAAAGTCGGTATCGGGTATCCCGAGTTCCCTCTTCCCATCGGATTGCGCCAGGCGAAGGAGATCATCTTTAACCCCACCTGGACGCCGCCTGACGAACCGTGGGTAAAAGGAAAGGTCCAACCCGGCAAGACCGTCGAAGCAGGAAGTAAACTGAACCCGCTCGGGCCGATCAAGATACCGATCGGCTTGCCATCCTTGGTCCACGGCGGTAAAGACCCTTCGCGGTTGGGCACGTTTGCTTCGCACGGCTGTGTCGGACTGACAAATTCGATGATCCAGGATTTTGCGTTGGAGTTGTCGTCGATGGGGGGTGCTCAACTTACATCTGCCGATGTTAAAAACTTCGAGAAGGAAAAGACTGAAACAAAGAACATCAAGCTTAACAGCCCGGTACCGATAGAGCTGCGTTACGAAACCATCGTAGTGACCGACGGAAAAGTCACAATATACCGGGATGTTTACGAGCGCGGAACGAACACTGAAGAAAACCTGCGAAAGGTTTTGAGCACGTTCGGTGTGCAATTCGACCAGCTGTCCGAAAACGAACAACGCAGCCTGAAAGACGCATTGACCCGAATGGCCGTGGACGCCAGGGGAAACATTGTCACCGACGATGGGAACAATAACTCCGCAAATATGAAAGCAAAAAAAGTTACTCGAAACGTAAAAGGCGCGAAGGATGTGGTGGTCGAGATCGCGGCATTAAGAGGCAAGGGCTATCCCGATCCCGTCGCGCTGATGCAAAAGTAACTACGTTAATTCGTTTTCACATTCGGCACCCAATAAGTCCGGGTGCCGCTTTTCAAAGACGTTAGCCCTCGTCGCGGCAGTTCGCTTTCAGCAATACCAAGATAGGTGAAATGCGGTTGGTCGGATCTGATCGTCTGGAACCAGCCATGCTTATTCATGATCTGTCGGACCATCGGGTCGGAAGATTCGACGACGTCGAACGCCAGCAGAGACAAATGCTGCGACGTTCCCGGAGGGGCGACGGAATTGAAAATTGAGATAGAAAAGTTCGTGCTGAAATAGTACCCGACGGCTTCCCAGACCATTACCCGTTTTATCTGTTCTTTGATCGGCAGCGAGGCGGCATAATTCGCTTCTACCCGCGTGATCTTCCCCTTCGCTGCCCAATGGTCCAGAGCCCGGAAGAATCGCGAATTCCAGATCCTCAAGGTGTCGCTGTACGTTCGCTTGCCCGCGATGGCGCCATCCAAAGCCGTGATGCGCTTTCCGAGCAATTGCGCTTCTTCGACGGCAGCTTTAAGAGCACGGGCGGCATCCTTTTGCAGTTCGATTCGCGTTCCTCCAACGTTGATCACCTCTGTTTCCAAACGCGCCTGGAACTTTTCCACTGCGGCTTCGGAAGGAAAAACGCACGAATCTGGAATGCTGACCTCTTCAGACGCCACGAAAACCGCGCCGTATTCGCGAAAAACCCTGTCAGCAATAGGGTCCGAATCCACTTCGCAGATATCGTTTAGTTTCAGCGGAACGCTGTTCTGCGATGGTAGTTTCGCAAGTCGTTTTTCAACAAACTCGTTGATCGTGATCGCTTGAGATGATCGTTGCGACAGCTGGCCGGCCGCCAAATGTGGAAACAGAAATAATGCGGCCGACCAAGCCGTCGCGGCCAACAGGAACCGCATCAACCTCTCGCTCCTCGTCCTTCGATATGTCTTCGCGCATGGTCGGCCATTGCCACGTAGCGTTTATGTATCGCATCCAATTCGGCGTCGTCGAGTTCTTCCAGGTCGAGAAGCTCGTTATGCGCTGAATGATCGGCCCGAATGATCTCGTCGAGCTTTATCTGCAGCGCCTCTGTATCTCGATTCTGCGTATTCTGAATAAGAAATACCATCAAGAAAGTGATTATCGTGGTACCGGTATTTATTACTAGCTGCCATGTATCGCTGAACCCGAAAAGCGGCCCGGTTAATGCCCACGTTATGATCAGCGTTACCGCGCAGATAAAGGTCACCGGCCTGCCGGTTACATTGGAAGCGAATCGAGCAAAACGAGTAAAGAAGGAAACTTTTGTCATGACTCTCGCCAGCCTTCGCCAATGAATTTCGAAACAATTGCCTCAACAGAATCGATATGCGCTTTCATGTAAGTATCTTCAGCGACGAACGGCACTCTGCCGCGGATGGTATCGTAGATGCCTTTTGTCCCGTTTCCGAGCCGTTTCGACTCGCCGATCACGCGTTTCCGAAAATCTACGCCTTGCGCGGCGCAGAGGAGTTCGAGCGAGAGTATAGTTTGCAGATTCTTCGCTACTTGCCGCAATTTCAACGCTGCCGTCAACCCCATCGAAACGTGGTCTTCAACGTTCGCGGAGCTCGGTATCGTGTCCACGCTCGCCGGGTGCGCGAGGATCTTGTTTTCCGTACACAAGGCTGCCGCCGTGTATTGTACGATCATGAAACCCGAATTTAGCCCGCCGTCGTCCGTCAAAAACGCCGGCAGCACATGCGCGTTCGAATTCTCATCCGTCAGCCGCATGATCCGTCGCTCGGAAATATTGCCCAGCTCAGTCAAAGCCATCGCCAGGTAGTCAAAGGCCAAAGCGAGCGGCTCGCCATGAAAATTGCCTCCGCTGATCACTTCTATGGTTCCGTCATCGTTCTGAAAGATCAACGGATTATCCGTGACAGCATTCAGCTCCAATTTCAAAAGCCAATCGGCGTAAGCGACGGCATCCCGGCAAGCTCCGTGCACCTGCGGCATACATCGAAGTGTGTATGCGTCCTGCACATTGGTCGCATCGAATTTACGAACGAACTCGCTGCCTTCCAGAATCTTCCTCAGATGTTTCGCGCACTCCATTTGACGCGGGTGCGGCCGTAACGCGTGGATGCGTTCGTCAAATGCCGAAACCGTTCCGTTCAAAGCCTCAAGGCTTAGACATCCGGAAATGTCGGCAAGATCTGCAAGTTTGATCGCCCGCGCAGTTTCGAGGAGTCCGACGGCTGTCATGACCGTTGTTCCGTTCGTAAGCGCCAACCCTTCTTTAGCTTTCAACGTTACAGGCAAAAGGCCCGCGCGTTTTAGCGCTTCTGCTCCGGAAAGTACTTCACCGTTGAATTCTGCTTCCCCGTCGCCGATCAATACGCATGCGAAATGTGCAAGCGGTGCAAGGTCTCCGCTTGCGCCGAGACTTCCTTTTTCCGGTATCACGGGGTGAACCCCGCGATTCAGGCATTCGAGAATAAGCTCTAAAGTCTCAAGTCTGATTCCGGAAAAGCCGCGCGCCAGCGTGTTCGCTCGGATCAGCATGATCGCTCGAACAGTTTCCGTATCGAACGGTTCTCCCACTCCGACCGAGTGGCTCAATACGATGTTCCGCTGCAGCGCCGCTGTTTCTTCCGGACTAATTATTTTGTCTTTGAAAGCGCCGAAACCGGTCGTTATGCCGTAGGCGATCTCGCCCCGCTTC
>JAICPV010000005.1 GCA_025929655.1 Pyrinomonadaceae bacterium | reverse complement strand
TGATGTATTTGCCGGTCCATTTCAATGGGACATCTGTATTGATGTTCTGCGGTTCCTTTTTACGCGGCCGGCGGTCCTTGACCGTTCCGTCGGATTCCTTTATTACTTCGAATTCGTCGACGATATGGACGATGCCGCGTTTGCTCACATACACACGTGATGTATCAACCAGAAACATCCCCACCTGTTCGATATCGACTTCCGGGTCGTCCTTGACCAACGCGTTCGCGACGCTCTCCAGTTTCTTACGCTTTTTCAGAAGCTTCGGCAGGTCATGCTCGACGTCGCTTTTCAGGAGCTTGCGCGTGACGACCGGATTCCCGTACTCATCCCGATAACTCACCTCTCGTTTAGGCAACAAGCCTTCCATGGCAACGACGGCATCTCGTCGTTTCGCATTGCTAATATTTATGGGCATAATTTCGCTCCAAACTACAAAGTCTCAAAATCTATCTCATCGGCCGATATCTCTTTTTCTTCGACGGAGTCCAAAACCGCTTCCTGATTCAACCGCACGAATTGCAGGTCGGCCGGCTTTCCCACGACCATGAAAGCGTTCGAGCGACTGCCGAGCACAAATGCGTTGTCATATTCGACACCACCACGCCAACTGAATGGAAAATTGTAGATCTGCCCCGAATCGAGATGATCCTGTAGGAATTCGATGTCTTCACCTTCGGGCGGCGTAAGAATGTAAACGGATTTGACGAGCGTTGAAAGATAATCCTCGGGCGTGGTCTTCTTCAGAGGATTGGGCGTGTTGAAGGAGGATTCGACGGTTTCGACTTCTTCACCGTCGCTGTCAACCGGCGTCAAATTGCGCCGGTCGACGGAGTTCCCATCCTGATCGACGGTCGCCAGAGCGGTTCCGCCTTTATCTATAAGTGTCTTTCCGTCCGCAGCGAGGATCTTTATCTCAGCGGGTTTTCCCTTTTCGTCGAATGCCTCGATCTCGACGGTGCCGTAAAGCTTCTCGCGGTCGATTCTCACGGGCACGACCGGCACCTCTTCCCCATCCAGCAATAGTGTGAGCACGCGTGGCATACCACCTTACGTGCAATGGTCGTGCCCGTTCAGCAGTTTTAAGAAGACGCTTTGTTCTTAGCGTTATGCTTTAGCTCCTGGAGCGTAAATGATGCAAAAGCGGCTGTTTGCCCTCAAAAATGACTAGCAGTACGTGACAAAGATGCTGTTTTCCCTTTTATTTATCGCCTTCGCTAGAGGCCAGATGCCAGATAAGATCACGGAAACCGCTTTCGCCTGCTTAACAAAGCTCGGTATTAAGCATTTTCAATGGAGACAGCTTCTAAATTTCCGTACCGAAACAATCCGCGCGTGCTCCATATTAATAAATGCGGTCGATACTAAAGGCGGTGATCGGTTCTTCGGGTTTGCAGCGGTACCCCGCGATTCGCACCTTTGCTTTTTTTCGGACCAACTGTTTGAAGATCGCCGACCGGTCTTCGGATTTTAGCCGATCAAGCGGAACGGCCACACCAACTTCGGATTCGTCAGCTTTGATGTTTGCATGTCCTACTGTTTCATCGACCTTTACCTTTCCGATCTTCCCCATTACGCTGGCAGGGGTGCAATCCGAAAGCCCGGTGAGGTTGGATATGCTGATCAGGTTTCCGTTCTCGGCGTACCGGCCAACCGCCGTTTCCTTTGTTTGAGAAAACGCAGACGCAGAAAAAAAGAGGAATATGAAAAACACTAATTGCTTCATACCCCTCATTCTATCACCCTGCGCAATCGCCGGTTGTTCAGATCAATACAGGATCGACGGCAAAAACGCGCCTCGTGGTTCCTGATACAATCCGCGGCTCATAAGAGTGAGCGGTTGAACGATCTTTAATCCGTGATTCAAGCACCATCTGAGAAGTTCCCCGTTACGTGTCGGGAGAAGGAATCCCGGGCCGGGAAAACTTTCAGCCGCGCCGATCAGCGCCTGAAGGTCGCGATTCGATTCGCCGACGGAATGTCCAAAGAATCCAACACCGGTCGTGTAAGCGGTGATCCGGCCGTTGTGTTCAACGACCTTGGCGGACCCAAGCTCGATCGAGCCTGCAACCTCGTTATGCCGTGATATTCCGTGAACCCGAACTGCCAATGCATCGACTTGGCTCAGATCGGACGCCGTCATCGGCCGAACGTTATAGCCGTCAAGCTTGATGTTCACGGCCGGTCCCTGGATGTTCGACAGTGGCTCAACTGTGTCGAAGCCAAGTTTCGTGTAAAGCGAAAGTGAGCGGTTGTGAAACGCAGCCTGAACGAGACGTACCGAGGGATGGCCCTGCTCGTCCGACCGACGGATCACGTCTTCCATCATCGCCCTCCCATAAGATGCGTTTTGAACATTAACGTCGACAGTGATCGGCCCCACGCCGGCGACGCTGTCGGCTTCCCAAAGAAAATTACTCCCGACTACGCGGCCGTCGTTGTTCTCTGCGACAACCGAATATACATTCGGTGATGAAAGCATCATCGACATCAACCCGGACGCTGCTTCCGGCGATGGAAAATCCGGCGGAAAATTGTGTGCGTCGGAGATGTTCTTGAACGCTTCGTAGCAGATCTGTCCGAGGTCCTGAGCATCCTCGGGACGTCCCGCTCTCAAAATCGTTGTGGCTGCCATTTTCGGTTTAGAAGTGTTCATTGCGATATCCTCCGTTGGTAATGCGTAAACGGCGCCGTAAAAGTATCGATCGCAGAAAACGGGCCGGCACGCTGAAAAGGCGCCGGCCCTTACCGTATAGAACCGATGACGAATATTAAGGAGACCGCTTTACATTCGAATTCGAATTTCCCCTATTTGCATTGCCGTTCGAATTTCCGTTCGAGGAGTTCGTATTCGAATTGCCTTCCGCAAGGCTGCATGACTCGGCGCAATAGCCGCCCGGACATGCCACGAGCGGTTGCTCGCACCATTCGAAGCCGTCTGGCGGATCTATGCCAACAATCTTATCGCTCGCGCGATACACAACCTTTATTTTGCAGCCCTTTTTGACGAAGTCTTCGATGAAATCCGCGAGCTTTTTAAAGTTCTTCTCGCCCTGGATCGCACCGGAGACGTACGCGATAACAAGACCGTTTTCGAGATCCGTCCCTTCCTTGAATTCAAGATAAAAATTTCGGTTGAACTGCCTGGCGAGCGGATCGTCTCCGCCATTGTCATTATTTATCTTGTCCTCGATCGCTTTTTTCAGCTTTGTCAGCTTTGTCCCAAGATTCGAGTCCTTGCAAGGATCATCGGAATCCGAAACCGAGACATCATTGCTTTCCCCCGTATTCGTCACTGTCCGGTTCGCGTTCGACGCGGTTCTGCTGTTCTGCGCATCGGGAGCGCACGACGGTATCAGGAACGCCAGGATCATCATCGCGCTCATTATCCACAGTCGGTCAATTTGCGCCTTCATATTCTCCTCCATCGACTATTTTCATTGAAATTTAGTAACCACGCATACCGTTAATCATTCCCATGCCGGTTCGCGTTTGCGTTCGTATTCGCGGATGGCGTCGCCGTTGGAACATTTCCCGAATTCGTGTTCGTCATCCCGCCACAGGAACCCTCTTCTTTGCATTCGCCATTCGGACAAATAACTTTAGGGTGTTCGCAGCCGACCCATTCGAAGCCGTCGTATCTAAGGCCGGTTGATTCCGCGGCTTTGGTTATGTCATTTACGAAATAAACCCGCAAGGCGCATTTACTTTTCAGGAATCTCCTAACGATCCTGATAAGATCGTCGATGTCGTCTTTGAACTTCACTCCGCCACCGAGAAGGATGACTATGTGGTTCCCGTCCACTTTCACGGCATATTGTACGTATTGCAACAATCGCGGATGTTTTTCAAATTGCTCCTTTATCTCACCTTCGACTGCCTTCCTCCGATCGTCGAGTGATAGGTCGTCATCGCACGCATCGGAAAAAAGTGATGTCGACGCGATAGTATTTGCGTTCCCCTGATTTGCTGCTACGTTAGCGTTCTGGTTATTAGCCACGTTCCCCGGGCCCGGCGCGCAGGAAAGCATTAAGAATCCGGCCACAAGACTGAGGCTTAAGGCGCAGACCAAGATCAACCTTTTTTTCATATTTTCCTCCATCAAGCAGGTTTAGTTGGACAACATTGAGATCAAATTTGTGCGAGTCTGTTTGCCGAAGACGATAGAACGTCCATCCGGCGACCACTCGAGCGTCGAATACAGGATCTTCGGATCCGTTTCGACGATAAGTTGTTTCGGTGTTCCCGCCCTTATCGGCAGCGCGAACAGTGCGGACCTTTCATCCTGCCGCGAAACGAATGCGATGGTCTTGCCGTCGGGTGAAAGGTGAATGTTGTTCATGTAGACATTCTGAAGCAGGGGGCCATCGGATACTGAACCGGATCTTAGGTTGACGATCCGAACCTGAACGGATTCCGCCACCGCGGCCAGATTCTTCGCGTTATTTCGGTTCACAACGACCGCCTCGGCTCCGCCGTTCGCAAAGCCGATGAACCGCATCTGCTCAGAGGACTCAAAGATCATTTTCTGAGCTGAATTCGTCGGATCGATAGACCACAACCGGTACATCCGCTTCGGCGGCGTCGAAGTCTGCGAATATTCCGAAACAAACAATATCGATCTTCCGTCGGGCGACCACGCCGGACAGCAGAAGTTCTCGGCCGGCTCTTTGTTGTTCGACAGGATCGCATTTTTCGCGCCGTCGGCCGCGACAATCCAAATATTCGTTACGCCTTCATTCTTGGCACTGTAAACCAACGAATTGTTATCGGGCGACCACCCGATGTGGCTGATGCCGATCTTCAAATATGGCGTCGCAAGGTATGACGGAGGCGACACATTGCCATCTGCGAGCTTCAAGGCGTCTCCGCCGCCCGTCCGAACGCGCCATATAGAAATCCCCGAATCGCTTCGGCGGAAAAAGGCGACCCATTGTCCGTCCGGCGAATAGACCGGGGCGAACCCTTCCGGTGAAAGCCCGACCGCCCCGGAAGAACCGTCCAGAGCCTTAGCCTTTAGCGATCCCCTGTACGGACGATCCGCCTGGCTGACGGCTTGATACACGATAGAATTACCATCGGGCGATACGTCGGGCCAAAATTCGGTAGCCACTTCGTTCGCGAGGGGCGTTTGCCGACCATCCGCCACATTCACCGACCATAGATCGGAGGTTTCCGAAACCGATCCGTAAAGGATCTTTGACCCGTCACCGGAGATATCATGGACGAAGAAATCCAGGTTCCCGTTAGAGATCTGGACCGGCTTTGCATAACCGGCGCCCGAGCGAAAAACCTGGTATGCTCCCTCGGATGAAGCGCTGTATATCACGCTTGCTCCATCCGGATCCCAAGCGAGGTCATCGATCTGTTCGGCGGAAGAGGCTATCTCAGAACCCTGGTCGCCGTTCACACCGGCAATATAAACCTTCCAAACACCTTGTTCGCGTATCGAATAAGCAAGCGTCTTTTCATTCGGGGATAATTCGATATTTCGAGGAGTAACGCCCTTGCGGGCGAAATCGGTGATTTGTGCACGTTCACCGGTGCGATCCATGATCGCGAACACTTCGCTGCCTTCCTGGAAATATATCTTTCCGCTGCCTGCCCAGAGCAGCGGCCTCGCAGATGGTCCGACACCGCTCGCGATCTGAGTTTGTTCGCCGCCCGTAAAGGATGTTCGCCAGATGCCATTGTTTCCGTTACGGCTCGAAAAGAAAGCGATACTCTGACCGTTGGGGGACCATACCGGATACTGGTTGTAAAATCCGTTCCTGGTTATCTGGATAGGTTCACCGCCCTCAACGGGCTTTACCCAGATCTCGGTCGCTCCGGTTTTTGTCGCCGCGAATGCGATCATCTTCGCATCCGGCGCGAATGACGCGGCCGCAACGAGTTCGCCGGTGCTGCTGTTCCAGGTCGTGATCGGGACCATCCGCATCGATCCGGCTGAGGCCGTCGGTTCCGAACCGGTGCGTCCAGAAGATAGCCACCAAGCAGCAGCGAGGAGCGGGATACCTATCAGGAACAGAAGTACGAAATTGCGCCTGATCGGACTTTCTACAAAAAACGTCCTGATCGTGTTCGGGCGCGTGTCTCGGGCATTGTCGCCCAATGTGGAACGGTCGATAAATGGATCATCCGCAACCTCACGCTGCAGATCGCGCAGGTCGGACAACAAGTGCTCCATCGTCGCGTAACGCTCGTCCTTATTTTTACGAAGAGCTTTTTCGACGATGCGAACAAGGAGCTCGGGAGGATCATCCAAGAACTTCTTAATTGGCAGCGGATCATTACCAATAACTGCCGCGATGATATCCACCATGCTGGTTCCCGGAAACGGCTGCTTACCCGTAGCCATCTCGAACAGTATCACCCCGAAGCTGAAAATGTCCGTCCGCGCATCGAGCGGTTTGCCGCGGGCCTGTTCGGGCGACATGTATTGCGGGGTGCCGAGAATCAATCCCGGCGACGTCGGGGCAGTTTCTAAAGTCCGGGCTTCTTCGCCATTCGAATTGAAAACGATGCCTCCGGTTTCCTTTGCTAACCCGAAGTCCAGGACCTTTACGCTGCCGTCGCGGCGTATCATCACATTGTCGGGCTTTATATCACGGTGCACGATCCCGGCGTTGTGCGAAGCCGATAACGCGGATGCGATCTGAATGGAGATGCGTACCGCCTCGGCTAAAGGCAACTTCCCTTTGCCGATCCGGGAACCGAGCGTCTCGCCATCGACGAACTCACTGACGATGTACTGAACGCCGTCATTCTCGCCGATATCGTGGATCGTCAGGATGTGCGGGTGGTTTAGTGCAGACGCGGCGCGGGCTTCGCGATTGAAACGCCGCATCCGGTCAGGGTCGCGCCGAAATTCGCTGTTGAGGAATTTGATCGCGACGTGGCGGCCGAGCCGCTCGTCTTCAGCGAGAAAAACCTCAGACATCCCGCCCCGTCCGATCATCCGGATCAGCCGATAATACGCGGGCAAGGCCGTCTCGTAGTCGTTGCGGTATATCTCAGTGTTTCTTGTGCCTTCGGTATCGCGAACGGTCGAATCGTCGGTGGCTTTAGGCGGACCCTCATCGAAAGTCGTCCGGTCCATCTCAACCGTGCGCTCGTCCTCCTCCACACCTATCGCGGGATCGGCAAAGCGCTTGTTTCGCTTTTCGGGGAGCTGGCTCATATCGCTGTCGTTTGGGTGACAGCGAGATTATGACACGGAAATCCTCTGTTTCGTACAAATATTCAATATGGCTTCTCGAGTTTTTTCGTGGCGAGTGGCACATGGATGGCGGCAATAGAAATTTCCTGCGTCCATGCGCATGGATACGGATTCCCGGGACAAAGCACGGCGCAACGCGCACCGGAGCAAACGCTTTAGAGAGCGTAGGTTTCCAGCAAATCAAAAGCCGGCGCTTTTCGTCGCTCCACGCTGATTGTTCAGTTCGTCGGCTTTCGCTTTCGCTTGCGTTTCAGTCAGCCCCCACGTTTCCTTTCCCTGCATGAACGTCACGGTCTGGCTCTTGTCTTCCGGGACCATCACGACACACCAGTGCGGCGCATCAGCCGTCGAAACATCGTGGAAATGCTGCGGCATTTTTCGATAGGTATATTCCATTTTTCGGCAAGTTTATAATTTCATTATCGAATTGGCAATGAATTTCCTTCGAAATGAGTCAACTTCGAAGTCAAACGGCAGATCACCTATATCAAATGACGAAATCCGCATATAAATCAGGCCATAATGTCGGGGCGGCCTATTCGATGTACCGTGAAGTTTGAACGCTCCCTACTCACCCAACGATCGAAAAGCGCCAAACGACTAGTGCTAGTCAGACCTCAGCTGAAATACGGCACACCGCTTGCGATTTGCTCTTATGGTCGTCAGAGCGGATCTGCACAATGGAACATAAGGTGTGGAGGGCGTAGCAATTTTTATGTTGGTGGTACTCGTTATCAGACGCAGTCTTGTTACGGACCGGCTGGAGGGCCAAGCATCCTGCCTAAAGGCAAAAAAGGTGCGGTTTGAGGGGAAATGGTTTGGTTTGTTGCTAGATCTGGGGTAAAACGAAAGGGCCTAAATGCGGCGTTGAAGTGTTCAGACAGGTTTGCAAAGCAAGTATGAGTGCGTTGCGAACGTTCTCCGGCGTTACTATAGCGTCGACGAGGCCGCGGGCGGCGCCGTGTTTTGCATCCAGCTCGAGGTCGTAAGTCTTGCGAACCTTTTCCATCTCGGCTTCTAGCCCCGCGGGCGCCTTTTCACCGCCGGCCTTAAGCTTCTCGAGCTGGGTTCCGAAGATCGCCTGGACGGCGCTGTCGCCTTCCATCACGCCCATTCGGCCGGTCGGCAGCGAGAAGATAAAGTCGGGATCGAAGCCTTGCCCCGCCATCGCATAATATCCCGCACCGGAAGCGTGGTTGATTGTAAGCACGATCTTCGGCACCTTGGCGGTGGCCATTGCTTCGACAAACCGTGCTCCGGCGCGAATGATCCCGCTGTGTTCAGCTTCGGCACCGACCATGAAACCGGAAACGTCCTGCACAAAAAGCAATGGGGTGTCGTGACGGTCGCAGTTCTCGATAAAGTAAGCGGTCTTTTCGGCGGATTCGGTGTAAACGATCCCGCCGAACCGAGGCGGCTCGCCGGGTTTCCCTTTCGACATTCCGCGCGAATTCGCGATCACGCCGACAAGAATGCCGCCTATTCGAGCCGTCCCGCAGATCATCTCCTTTGCGAAATCCGCCTGGAACTCTCGTACTTCTTCGTCCAGGAAGGTATCGAGAACAGCGTGCATGTCGTACGGAGCGCGGTGGTCGTCGGGGAGCAGGTCGTATAAAGGATTCGTTTCGCGGATCGTTTCGAACTTTTTCTTTATCCGATGAGCATCTTCAACGATGCCTGTCCCGCATTCGAAAGTGCCGGATCCGGATTTTTGGCTGCGTGCAGCAAGATCGGGCTCGGGCAATTCTTCGATCAGCTCGCGGATCTTTTCGATACATTCATTATCGTTCTTCGTTCGGTAGTGGGCGACACCGGATATTGCGTTGTGCGTCATCGCGCCGCCGAGCGTTTCGTTGTCGATCGTTTGGCCGGTCGCGCCCTTGACGAGATTCGCGCCGCCGAGGCCCATGAAAGACGTGCCTTCGACCATAAGGATGACGTCGCTAAGTGCCGGCAGGTACGCTCCGCCGGCGACGCACATTCCCATCACGGCTGCGATCTGCGGCACCTTCAGATAATGCCGCATGATCGAGTTATAGTAGAAGATGCGGGCCGCGCCGTACTGACCCGGAAACACGCCTCCCTGGTACGGGAGATTCACGCCCGCGGAATCGACGAGATAAACGATCGGCACGCGGTTTCGCATCGCGATCTCCTGAGCGCGCAGGATCTTTTTTATTGTTTCGGGATACCATGCACCAGCCTTGATCGTCGCGTCATTCGCAACAATAACGCATTCCCGACCCTCGATCTTTCCGATAACCGTAACGACCGCTGCAGCCGGAGCTTTCCCATCGTATTCATCGTAAGCGACGAGCAACCCGATCTCCTGCGAATAAGTGTTTGGATCCAACAGCAATTGGATCCGTTCCCGGGCCGTCAGCTTGCCCTGAGAATGGATCTTTGCGACCTTCTCCGGCCCGCCGCCTTGCTTCAATTTCTTTTCAAGACGGAGATATTCATCGGTGAGTGTGCGAAGGCGTGATGTTGCGGTTGAATCGTTCATTCAAAGAGTGATCATTTTTCGGAAATGACAAAGGTCGGCACCATGCCGCCGCCGCTCGAAACATTTGCCAATTCGGTGGTAGACAGTCGCGTGAACGCCGAGCCGACAACGCCGTTGAACAGCAGCGGGTCGAGGTCGACAAGCTGTTCAACATAATTCCAAGCACCCAAGTCGTCGAACATCATCGGGAAAACTTCCTTCGCCGTTTTGACGCGTTCCTGAACCAGATAGTCACCGTCTTTCAGTGCGCTGTCTATCGCAGCATCCCATTCGCCGGAACTTGAATTCCACCCGATCGCGATACCGTGGCCGCCGTAATCATCATTCGGTTTTAGCACTAATTTATGTGAATTCGTGCGGGTCCATTCGACCAGGTCGATCTCGCTTCCGCCGTTCATCGTTTTCTCATCGCGAAACATGCGCGTCCACGGCACATGTTTCGATATAGAGTCGACTTCTGTTGCACTAAATAAATGTTCAAATCGTTCGTTTGTGATGACGGCGAAGATCGCCTTCTTGTGAACGATCTTACTCTGAAAATTGTTGACCATGCAGACCGAATGCGCTTTGTATGCATCGAGCAACGCCGGATATTGGTCCATGATCGGCAAATATTCATTTACGAGAAGCCGCTTGTAAACCACATCGATTGAGACGCCGCCGAAGAATAGTTTCCCGTTATCGAAATCCAATTCCTCGGGAGAACAAATAACTGCATTGAAGCCTGCTGATTCGAAATAGTCTCGAAATAATTCGAACTCCTTGGTTGTCGGCAGATCTTTCAGATCGACGATCGCGATAACCGGTTTCCTGTCGGCCTTACCGCCGCAGAATTCGTCCCAACAGCGAAGCAACACATCGAGCATTTTAGGACGGCCCTCGAAACCGACAACATCGTATTTCTTCGCGAATTCCTTCATCGCGGGAAGCACGCGGAATATCTCCGTCGCGGAATCCGCATATGCAATGCCTGCCGGACTTTCGCCGTTCAGTTCGACAAAGCTGTAAGCGTCGTCTACCAGAAATGAATCCAGCCGTGCTGTGGGTGATACCTGCCTGTAACCCGGATCGATCTTTACCAACTGCTTTTCGATCGCAGTGACGCCCAACGCATCCAGTAACGTCTCGTCCTCAACGGCTGCGTCCTTCAGCTTTTGCAATGCAGACCAGATCGTTTCGCATGCCGTCGTGGCTCGCAACCAATCAGCTTTGGTTATGAAGTGAGGGCGGAGGTAGGGTGATAGCGGACGCCCGCCGAAGATCAGCTTGTTTCGCTCCAATCCCGAATGCAGCTGGTTGAGCGTCGCGGACGCGATCCGTTCGTTTTCAAGGATCGAATGGTAATAAGCGACGGCGTCTTTCAGCATTATAGGCAGGCGACCTTATGAGCCCATCTTGACGATCTGTTCAAATTCCTGCTTCGTCAAAGACATCACAGATATCCGGCCGTTTCGGACCAATAAAATGTCCTTCAGTTTCGGCTCCGCTTTTATCGCTGAAAGCAGAACTGGAAAGGACAATTTCTTTCGGGCTTTCAATTCGACTGCGATCCATGCCTCATCATCGGCGGTCGGGTCCGGGAAAGCCGGCTTCGACACGCTCGCCAATCCGACGACCGCCTTTTCGTCGCCGGAGTGATAAAAAAGGACTTCGTCCCCCTTCTTCATATCGCGAAGAAAATTTCGCGCCTGATAATTTCTAACGCCCGTCCAATCCGTTTTTTTCTCCTTCTGGAATTGCTCGAAAGGATAATTTGCGGGGTCTTGCTTCACCAGCCAATAGCTCATAGTTTTTCAGCAGATTCGACGGTATTTTGCCTCAAAAAAAGCAAGAATACCATGACAGACCAAACCGAAGCCGACGGCAAGCAAAATTGTCCCGCCGTAACGCGTTTGCGCCAACGCGAGCAACGCACCGTCAAACCCCTGGGCCTGAGATGAATCCAGCCGGAAAACGGCCGCGAGAAAGAAATAGCTTATATATAGATATATCACCGATCTCGTTGTGAAACTGATGATCCCGAGCAACCAAATAAAAGCCAGGGTGTACCGGTCCAATTGCCATAGCCGGTAATGTTCCTGATACTTTCCGCTTATACCGCTATAGAATTCATGGATCGCGGCTCCGAAGAAGCCTAGTCCGATAAATAGAACGAGGAGGATACCTAATGGAATGGAAAGCAGGATCGCAGTCATCCCCTCCTCGATCTCGCTGTTCGTTTGGGTCAACGGCGATTGAAAAAACACCAGCGTCGTTGTAAATGCGAGCCAAAGATAAAATATACCGATACAAACGGCGAGCGACCGCGTGAAGATGCCGACAACCTTGCCGCCTGCGTTGTCAACGTCGCCGATCCCACGCAGCACATTCCAAACGCCGTGACCAAGAGAACCTACCGCCAGGAAAAATAATAACACTCCGCCCAGGTTCAATTGGCCGATCGCGTTCAACGCTCCGGTCGGATCGACGATCCGGCCGCCGCGCAATCCGGCGGAAAGGAAGATCGCCGACGCGCCGATCACGATATAAAGGACGCCTTTCGCGTAAAATCCGCAGCCCGAAAGCACCTGCATCCAGGGACGCCGAACTGCATCGCCGGCAGCTGCCTCGGCGTCCTTGAACACATCTGAAAGTTCTCGACTCTCTTGGTTGCCCACGCGAGCATAGTATTGCTCGGTAGGAGCAAAAGATGTTCTGGCGCGAACGAAGTTGATTATTTCTTTTGTGCCTGAGCTGCCTTCTTATTCAGCCAGCGTGCCCAGCGCTCAAGCATCGGACGAAATGGTTTGAAAAGCTTTCCGCGCACGCTGTTGCGATTCTGCTCCTCGCTCCAGGCGCGTAGATTCTTTTCGGCGTATTGTCGGATCTGCGGTTCGAGGTTTTGTTTCCGTACGGAATGTTTGAAGGTGAAGTAATAATGCTGCCCGACCAAAGAGAATATCAGCCCGGCCACGTTGCTTTTATAAGACGTTTTCGCCATAAGGCGTTTCGCGAATCCTTCGGTGGGCTGGAGGAGCGCACCCATTGAAATTTCCAAAAAAGCGTTTTGGTTTCCTTGTTTTGGATGGTACAAGCCCGGCAGGTCGCCTTTGATCGGCACATCGACATTTTTTAGCCGCGGATCATTAATAAAATCGACAAGCTTCACTTTCTCGAGACCGCGAATATGCTCGATCGGCAAATAATCGATCACCTTTTGTACTTGATCGATCGCACCTTTTGGAAGGGTGATGGTCGAAAGGTTCTCGATGCGGAGTTTTGTAGATTTCGCCGTCCGTTGGCCGGCTGTTTGAATCGGCATAATGAAAACTAAATTGTAGTTGCTCAGGTTTCAATAGTAAATCGCGCCACGATCGTGTGGCTTCGCCGCAACACCATCGTTCTTGGACGTTCTCGTAATAGTCGAAAAACCGAAGCGCCGCGCCGGATCGGGCTTCGGCACGCAAATTGAAGAAAGGGTTTCAGCGGAAATGCGCCAAACGACAGTTTCTAAACAGATCGGAGTGAAAGGGGTCGGACTTCATACCGGGGTTCCAGTCGCCTTAAACCTAAGACCGGCACCGGAAAATACCGGTTACATCTTCGTACGAACGGACCTCGATAACTTCGAGATCCCGGCGTCGGTCGAATACATCTCCCACTGCAGCTACGCGACGACGCTGATCCGCCGCGGGGTTGTGCTGTCCACATGCGAGCATTTGCTATCGGCTCTCCGGGGATCAGGTGTGGACAACTGTTTTATTGAACTCGACAGTATAGAGATTCCGATCCTCGACGGTTCCAGCGAAGCCTGGATCGAGCTGATCGCTGAGGCGGGCATAAAAAAGCTCGATGCGGAACGCAAGACACTAAAGGTACTCAAGCGCGTCAATTTTGAGGAAGGAGATAGGTCAATGTCGGTCGAGCCGTCCGACCATTTCGAAATCGAATGCGTTATCGACTTTCCGCATCCTTTTATCAACCGGCAGGAATATCATTTTGTGTTGGACAATGGATCGTATGGAAAGCAGATCGCGTCCGCCCGCACCTTTGGTTTCGCACGTGAAATAGAAATGCTTCGGAATGCAAATCTGGCGCTCGGGGGTTCTCTCGATAATGCGATCGTGCTGACCAACGACGGTATGATGAATGAGCAGCCGCTGCGTTTTGAGGACGAGTTCGTGCGCCATAAGATCCTGGATATTATCGGGGATATAGCGTTGTTGGGCATGCCGGTCGAAGGTAAAATTCGTGCCGAACGTTCCGGCCACGCGATTCACGCCGCCTTAATGACTAAATTGCTTAACACGTCCGGAGCCTGGGAGATCGTATAGATCATCCGATTCGTCGTTCGCCACTTCTCGATAAACCTAAAAGCAGCGAAAACGCTAAAACGATCAGAAACCCGAGCCTGGCCAAACTCAACGCTTCCCAGGAGCTCGCCCGACGCGTAAGTTCGCCATCCACGTTTTGACCGAAAGGACTTCCGGTAATACTTATCAACTCAGGGACAAAATATAGAAAAGTGAGGAGCAGCACTGCGAGATATCCGCCAAGCGTTAACAAGATGAATTTCCGTCTTGCCGTCCTCCAATTTGTAATCAACGCCGCCAAGAGCAAAACCAAGGTTACCGGATGGATCGGTATCCAGAAATTTGCGGCCCGCAAGGCGTAATCTCCCTGAAACATTGCGAGCGAAACGGGCGGTGCCGACGCCCACACCGGAACAATCGATGCATGTTCATATGTTGCGCCCCCGATCACGATAATGAAGCTGATCGAGGCTAAAATTAATGCGAATGTACGGATCATATCTTCGGTACCGGCATTAAAGGCGTCGAACTCAAGAGATTGGTATCTCTAGACCTATGAAGCCCAGTCCTCGGTGTGAAAGGTACCTTCCTTGTCGATCCGCTGATAGGTATGCGCGCCAAAGAAATCGCGCTGCGCCTGGATCAGATTTGCCGGAAGATTCTCCGACGCATATGATTTCAAATAATTGAGCGCGGTCGCAAGTGCCATACACGGGATGTCGGCCGAAATCGCAAACTTCACAGCCGCTTTCAAAAGTGCCTGCTCGTTTCTGATCGCCTGTCGGAATTCGTCAGCGAGAAGGATATTTGTGAGACCCTTATCGGAACTGTAGATGTTAACAAGATCTTCAAGCAGGGCGGCCCGGATGATGCATCCACCTCGCCAAATGGTTGCGATCTCCACAACATCCAGATCGAAGGATTTCTCATTGCTTGCCGCCTGCAGCAGCGAAAACCCTTGCGCGAATGTGATGATGAATGAAAGCTTCAGCGCTGATTCGATAAAGCCTATTGCGTCCGGTGCGAGCGTTTCATCGATTTGGACATCTTGCACAATTCCGAGCTTTTCAGCAGCCAAAACCCGTTCCGCCTTCCGGGAGGAGATCTGCCGCATTGCGACAGAGGCGTCGATCGTGGGGATGGGGACGCCGAAGTCCATCGCCGCCTGCGAGGTCCATTTCCCCGTTCCTTTTTGGGCGGCCGTATCAAGGATCTTTTCGACCAAAGGCGTGCCGTCGCCATCCATCTTCCGAAGAACCGCTGCAGTGATCTCCATTAGAAATGAATTCAGATGGCCGCTATTCCATTTAGAAAACAGGTCTGCTGCCTTCACATCGGAAATCTGAAATCCGCGGTGTAGAATGTCGTAGGCTTCCGCGATCAATTCCATCAGCCCGTATTCGATCCCGTTATGCACCATTTTCACGAAATGTCCGGCCGATCCGTTTCCGACGTGTGCGGCACACGGAACGCCGGCGACCTTCGCCGATGCGGCCTCGAAGATCGGCCTCACCAACTCGTATGCTTCCGGCTGGCCGCCAACCATTATGCTCGCGCCATGCCTAGCGCCTTCCTCACCGCCGCTGACTCCGACGCCGAGAAACTTTATCTTTTTTTCGTTCAAGAATATCTCGCGCCGTTCGGTGTCCAAAAAATGAGAGTTTCCTCCGTCGATGAGAATTCCGCCGCCACCCATGTACGGAAGCAGGTCATCGATCACGGAGTCGACGATTGGACCGGCAGGAACGAGCATCATGATCCGTTTCGGCGGTTCGAGCGCCTTTGTGAACTCACCGAGATCTTCGGCCGATACAACCGGGAAACCCGCTCCTTCTTCCATCAAAAGACGCCGTTTGGATGAATCGATATCGAAGCCGACGCACGAAAACCCTTGTTCAGCGACGTTCAAAAGAAAATTTCGGCCCATGGTGCCAAGGCCGACCATCCCGAATTGTGCTTGTGCCATGTGTGCGATTATACGCCCCAGACGTTTGATATTGCGACCGACTCCTGATAATGCTCGGGCATGTCTTCAAAGTTCCACCATGCACCTATCACCATGTAAGCGAACGCCCATTCGCGAAGTTCCATCTCTTCCAAATCGAAATTTTCGGAGAATCTCCCGATAGCGTTCTGCAGGAAACCTTCCACGTCACGATTCTTCCTTTGCCACCAATACAGGTTATTCAAAAACACCGCGATGTCGTACCCGATATGCCCGACAATTCCCTTTGGGTCGATAGCAAGGAATTCCGAACGGTCCGAAGTCACAATATTTCCGGGATGAAAGTCGCCGTGGAGGTAAAACGTTTTGTCGGGTTGATCTGACAACCGACGATAAATGTCGGTCGCCCTGACAGCCAGTTCGTTCGGAAACTCTGTGTCTTTGTATCGCTGAAATCGCGCGAACCAGTTATCGAGCAGTTCAACGTCCGTTAGGTCCTGCGGCGGCGGCCGAAGTATATTTCGCATCACCTCGATCGCGGGTTCCACGCACCCGGCAGGATCGGCCGCAAACTTTTCAAAAAGCGCTTTTCCAGGGATCGCTCGCTCAAGCAGGATCGCTCTCAGCTCGCGGTCTGCGTCGAGAAGTTGTATCGCTCCGTCGCCGTTTCGAGTCCGAAGATATTGTGCCTCCTGAAAGATCTCAAGACGTTCGTGAGGCGGGCTAATCTTCACCACGACATTTTCGCCATTTTGCCTGGAGGCAGCCGCGACATAATTGAATTCAATGCCGGGAAAAGGTGTCTTCACCGTCAAGTCCCATTTCTCTTCCAATCCCCGGATCT
>JAICPV010000515.1 GCA_025929655.1 Pyrinomonadaceae bacterium | reverse complement strand
GGACGGCAAAGATGCACGTCAGGTGACTGTCGTTCCGGTGGGGAGTGAGAACGGGCTTCGAAATCTGGCGTGGATCGAAGACAATCGGCGCAAAGTCGACCAACTTAGCGGCGGTCGTCTCGCTTATGTTTACATCCCGAATACCGGCGGCCCGGGATATACGAGCTTCAACCGTTACTTCTTCGCGCAGACGAATAAGCACGGAGCGGTGATCGACGAGCGTTTTAATGGCGGCGGCCTTCTTGCTGATTACGTCGTCGAATACCTGAACCGTCAGCAGCTCGCCAAGATCGCGTTCCGCGATGGCAAAGATTGGAACGTCCCGGCCGGCGCGATCTACGGCCCGAAGGCGATGCTCGTCAACGAGCTTGCCGGTTCGGGCGGAGACGCGATGCCGTGGTTCTTCAAGAAATTGAAGATCGGGCCGCTGGTAGGAAAACGGACCTGGGGCGGCCTGGTTCGCGCTTCCGGCATTCCGACGCTTATGGACGGCGGCAGCATCCGCGCGCCGAACGGAGCGGTTTACGGTTTAGAAGGCGAATGGGAGGTGGAAAATGTCGGCGTCGCGCCGGACATAGAGGTCGAGTTCGATCCGGCCGCATGGCGGGCCGGACGCGACCCGCAGCTTGAAAAAGCGATCGAATGGCTTTTGGCGGAACTCCAAAGAAATCCGCCGAAAGAATACAAACGGCCGCCTTATCCGGACTACCACAAGAACACCGGGTTGGGGAAACAGAACCTGATTCCCTGATAATCGTGTAAGCACCGAATGAAAAAGGCGTCCGAAAGGACGCCTTTTTCGGGAGCGACCAGGGGGGTCCTCACGAACGAACAGGTGATGCATAATGTAAATGTGAACGCGATCGCGCCGGAGCGTGTTGCAACCTGAAACGCAGCTGCATTGTCAGGCGAGTTCGGGTTTCCGATCTGCGGTTCAGATCGATCTAAATAACGATGTTGCAGATCAAGGATAAAAAAGAATGCCGGTGGGACATCGTCTCCCTCGGCGAAGTGATGCTTCGCCTGGATCCCGGCGACAGGCGGATACACACCACGCGCTCGTTCGACGTATGGGAAGGCGGCGGTGAATACAATGTCGCGCGCGGTTTAAAGCGATGCTTTGGACTCGATGCCGCCATCGTCACCGCGCTTGCGGACAATCCGGTCGGCCGCCTCGTGCAGGACCTGATCTACCAGGGCGGCGTGGACCAGTCGCACGTGAAATGGGTAAAGTACGACGGCGTCGGCCGCAAGGTGCGCAACGGGCTGAATTTCACCGAGCGCGGCTTCGGCGTTCGCGCTGCGTTGGGCTGCTCCGACCGCGGCCATACCGCAGTGTCGGAACTAAAGAAAGGCGACGTCGATTGGGAAAAAATATTCGGCGGCGAAGGGGCGCGTTGGTTTCATACCGGCGGGATTTTTTGCGCGTTGAGCGAGACGACGCCTGAGGTCGCCAGGGAAGCGATGGAGTGCGCGAAAAAGCACGGGACGATAGTTTCATACGATCTGAATTACCGCGAGTCGCTCTGGAAATCGATCGGCGGGCGATCGAAGGCGCAGGAAGTCAATCGAGACCTGGCACAGTACGTCGATGTAATGATCGGAAATGAGGAGGATTTTACCGCTTGCCTGGGGTACGAGGTCGAAGGCCAGGACGAACATCATTCGAAACTCGACGTCGATAAGTTTGAAAAGATGATCCGCAGGGCTGTCGCCGACTATTCGAATTTTGCCGTCGCTGCTACGACGCTGCGAAACGCAAAGACGGCGTCTGTAAACGACTGGGGAGCGGTATGCTTTACCGAAGACAAACTTTATCAGGCGACGATGCGGCACGATCTCGATATCTTCGACCGCGTCGGCGGCGGTGATTCGTTCGCCTCGGGTTTGATCTACGGTTTTCTCGCCGGCGAGTCGCCAGAGTGGGCCGTTAACTGCGGAGCCGCTCACGGAGCTCTCGCCATGACAACACCCGGCGACACGACGACCGTCAGCCTCGCCGACGTTCTTCGGGTAATGAAAGGTGGCGGCGCCCGAGTTGCCCGATAATTCTATTGCCCGCTAATAACGCGAATGAACCCTAATATTAGTTTTTATCATTCGCAGTATTCGCGACGATTCGCGGGCCAAAATTCAAATGGATAAAAAGAAAATTGTTGAGCAAAT
>JAICPV010000376.1 GCA_025929655.1 Pyrinomonadaceae bacterium | reverse complement strand
TCAACGCGTCCCAAGGCGTCGAGCTCTCGGATCGAAACGACGGTCTTCCCGCCGGTAAATTTCTTTTCAACGAAGAAATGCCGGTCGGCCTGTGAGGCAATCTGCGGCTGGTGCGTCACGCACAGGACCTGTTCGTCGGCGGCGAGCTGCTTCAATTTAACGCCGACCGCTTCGGAAACGCGGCCGCCGATCCCCGCGTCGATCTCGTCGAAGACCGCCGTTTTTTTCGCCGTAGATTTTGCGGTCGTTTTTAGGATCAGCATTAGTCGGGAAGCTTCGCCTCCGGAGGCCACCCTGGCCAGCCGCTTTGGCGATTCGCCGACATTCGCGGAAAAGAAGAATTCGATCTGGTTGATCCCGTTTGCAGAGATATCGCCATCAGCGGGTTGCGCGGGCGTCTCCACGCGAACCTCGAAAACAGCTTTTTCGAGCGCCAGCGTCTGCAGGCTCTTTTCAACTTCTTTTGCGAATTTTTTCGACGCCTTGTTTCGCGATGCGGAAAGTTCCAGAGCGGCCGAGACATAGCCGGACCGTTTCGCCTCCAGTTCGCGCGTGAGCTCGGTTTCTCTTAGTTCGGAAAACTCGATATTCTCCAAACGCTTCCTCGCTGCGTCCAGGTGCTCGATCGCAGCCTCAACAGTGCCGCCGTATTTGCGCGATAGCTGCGAAAGTTCGGCAAGCCGGTTTTCGATCTGTTCCAATCTTTCGGGAGAAAACTCCAGCGATCCGGAGAATGCGCGGAGCGCGGAGGCAAGGTCCTGTATCAGCGCGCGTGAAGTCTCGATCTGTTCCGTGTAGGCGGAAAACTGCAAATCGTATAGGGAAAGCTCTTCAATATTCCGAACGGCTTTTTCGAAGTTCGCCGACGCCGATTCGTCGTTTTCGTACAGTAGTGCAAACGCCTCGCGGCTCAAGGCCGTAAGCTTCTCGACGTTGTTAAGACGCCGCTTTTCTTCTTCCAGCTCTTCGATCTCGCCCGGCTTCAGATCGGCGCGCTCGAGTTCGTTCACCTGAAATCGAAGAATGTCCAAAAGCTGCAGCTTGTCGGCTTCATCTTTCTTAAGTTCATTAAGTTCGTTTCGCTGGCGCGTGAAATGACCGTAAGCGATCGCGACTGTTTCGCGAAGCTTGTCATTGCCGGCGTAGGAATCCAGCATCGACATATGTGATCCCGGATCGAACAGCGCGGCCTGATCGCCTTGCCCGTGTATATCCGCGAGAAACGGCGCCAGCCGTTTCAAATACGATGCCGTCACGATCTGATCGTTCAAGTAAATGCGGTTTTTGCCGGCGGCCGATATCTCCCGGCGAATGACGATCTCGACCGGTCCCGAACTTGAGTATTCGATACCGCTTTCTTCCAATAGCGACAAGAGCTTCTTTCCGCGTTCAGCTTCAAAGATACCCTCGATCTGCGCATGATCGGCACCTTCTTTTATCAGGTCCGTGCCGACACGTTCGCCGGTCAAAGCGCTAAGGCTGTCAACGATGATAGATTTGCCGGAACCCGTCTCGCCCGTAAGCAGATTAAGCCCCGGACCGAATTCGACCTCGAGCGAATCGATCAGTGCGACGTTCTTGATCTTCAAAAGCGAGATCATTTTATTTCTTTAGCGGTACTACGCCTTCGCCCTTGTGCCATTTTCCGAACGAGAAAACCGCATCGGGAGTATTCACCTTTTCCAGGTCCGCGGCCGTCCAATCGATGATGCGGTCCTTTTTGAAAAACAGAAGCTCGCCCGGATTTCCCTGTTTCACCGGCAGCATTCGCCCGATCACGTTGAAGCCGGATGCATCGTATTCTGCCAACCCAGCGACCGTAGTAAGAGCGCCCATTCGACGAATGGTCGTCGGGCTTATGAACTGTTCCCTACGCCGGTCGAAAACGAGGCCGAGGTCCGCCACTGTCACGATCCCTGTTTCCTTTTCGATAACGTTCGCATTTCGAAAAACAATATGCAGCAGGCTGCCTGACGAATTGTTCGGGATCTCGAAATATCGGGCCGGATCGGCGGACTTTTCCGAGCCGTCGGCGAAGGAACGCAAAGCCGTCAGAATGGCGATGAAATTCATCTTCACGAGGAACATCTCGTCCTTGCCGTGCAGCGCGCCGGTCTCGATCAGTATCGTCGGCGTTCCCCACGCGGAAAAATTGTCACCGAAAGCCGTCGGACTCCAGCCGTCATCGTAACGGCCTAGGTGGCCAGGCATGAACTGCCGAAGTGCTTCGGCCATTAGCGTAACGATCCGTTTATTACGCACGTGTCCCTCGCTGTCGGTTTTTGCCTCGTCGCCGTGTACCACGAGAAGCGAGATCGCGGCCTGCTGCGCTGTTCCGCCGACGGTGGTCAGCTCATTTTGATTGTGCAGGTTGAATCCGAGTTCCGGCTGCCAGGCATCGCGGAGCGATTTTAGCAATCGCGCTTCCGGCGTTTTCAGGTCGACCGCATCGCGATTGATGTCGATCCCCTGCATATTGCGGCGGATATAGAGCTCGGCGCCGTCGGGATTTAACATTGGGACGGCGCGGATGGTCAGCTCGCTTTCCAGCTTTTTCACCCAATCTTTACCCCGATTCTTCTGCAGCACGGTGAACATATCGATCAACGCCGAAGTCGCGGTCGGTTCGTCGCCATGCATCTGCGACCATAGAAAAACTCGTTTCGGCCCCTTGCCCCATTCAACTTGATATATCTCGCGGTTTGCGTTGCTGCGGCCGACTTCGTCGACCTTTATTCCCAGCTTTTTTAGCCCGTCCAAATAAGCTTTCAGGTCGCTGTGACGGACATTGGACGGAAACTTGTTCGTGACGTGCTCTTTGTCCCAGATCTCTGCGAGCTGGGCGGGCGATTGGGCGAAATTGTTCATCAGGAATGCTGCGAGAAGCAACAGGGGGAAACAGGTCCGTTTCATTTAAATAAGATAAACCGCGATGGTGCGTAACTTCAACTTTTACAAATAGATAATGAACAGCCCGTCAGCGCGATCCGACGACGTCCTCGTAGACTTTTTCGGTTTCCGTGATCATGCGTTCGACATCGAACATCGACGACGCTCGTTCAAGCATCGCGGCCGCTGAATTTTCGCGAAGTTTTTCGTCATCCAGCACTGTAATGATCGTTCGTGCGAGAGCAACGGCGTCTTCGATCGGAACCAAATGGCCATTGATCCCTAGAAGTTGTTTCGCGCCATCGGTCTCGGTCGCCACGACCGGGACGCCGCAGGCCACTGCTTCAAGAATCGCAAGGC
>JAICPV010000437.1 GCA_025929655.1 Pyrinomonadaceae bacterium | reverse complement strand
GCGGCCCCCGTTCCGGAAACGGCCGCAGAAGTGGGTTTGTCCTTGCCGAATAACACAACATCGTATGGAGTGACCGTATTCGTAAGGTCCGCCAATTTTTGCTGATCAAAACCTTTGAGTGATTCGCGCAGCAGATCGCGTTGGTACGTCGAGCTCAGCGCTTCCGCAAGAAGTTTTCCGATCATCAGAGTATCGGACGGCGTCCAGATGCGCGGTTTGTATTGGAGGATCTTAAATTCGATCGGTGTCGTCGCGTCGGTCAGTGATGTAATATACGCATTCACGCCGCGCGCATAATCTTCGAGGACAGCGCGCATCTCCGGCTTATAGTACTTGAGGCTTTCCTCGACGATCTGCGAAAACCCGTAACGCCGCCAACGCTTGTCCTGCTCCAGAGTCGTCTTGCCGAAAATCTCCGCTGTCTCCCCGCGAACAATCCGACGCAGCAGGTCCATCTGCCACAATCGATCGCTCGCTGTCACGAAGCCCTGAACAAAATACAGGTCGGAGTCATTTGCAGCCTCAATGTAAGGGATCGATCGCGAATCCCGACGCACGGTTACGCTGTTCTT
The DNA here is from genome assembly GCA_025929655.1 of Pyrinomonadaceae bacterium. Lineage (GTDB taxonomy): Bacteria > Acidobacteriota > Blastocatellia > Pyrinomonadales > Pyrinomonadaceae > OLB17. Next base: position 2,176 of record JAICPV010000437.1, on the reverse strand, counting down.
TAAACCGGAGAGCGCTATTTCAGCGGGCGCATTTTGCGAATAAACTGAATACGTCAATAGGATCAAGACGAGGCCAACGGCCGGACGGATTTTCATGCATACAACTTAGCTGATTTGTGAAAAATCATAAAGCTGCTTCTGTGCTAAGGCGTCTTATCTATGCTAATTTCTCGTAGGGACAATTAGGATATTCAAATTATGAAAGTGATCCCTTTTCTATCGGTCGTTTTGCTCACGACGGCAGGCCTTTCATGCAGCTCGGATCAAACCGCGGTCGATAATGCAGCCTCGAATTCCTCTCCCAAGACACCGCCCGTCGCGGCAGCCACGGTTGATGAAGTGGCATCCGGCAAAAAGGTATTTGAGGCGAATTGCATCCTTTGTCATAAAGCGGACGGGACCGGTGGCCGCGTTTCTGTAGAAGGCAAGAATCTTAATGTGGAAGATCTAACGTCCGCGAAGATCAGAGCGTTCACCGACGAAAAGATCATCGGCTATATAATGAACGGCGTCGAAGACGAGGGAATGCCCGCATTTAAAGGACGGCTTTCCGAAGGAGAGCTGCGGGACGTGGTCAAGTACATAAGGGTTCTGCAAAAGAAATGATCGCGTATCTTTGCCCAGCCGAATTCAGCGTCACTTTCTCATTTTTCAGTTTTCATCTATCATCTAACTAACCGCTGTTTGCACCCTTAGCTCAGTTGAATAGAGCGTCTGACTTCGGATCAGAAGGTCGCAGGTTTGAGTCCTGCAGGGTGTACCATTTTTTATTTCCCAGATTTCAAATTTCGAATGTCCGATCTCGGAGTTTTAATCGGGTCTCGATTCTAAATCTGTATATCCGGGATCCAAAATGTTCGGCCGCCATTTTCAATGTTTTTCAGCCCGAGATTCGGAAGCTCGTTTTCCTCAACTCCCAGATATGTAAAATGCGGCAGGTCCGAAACCACGGTCTGAAACCAAAAATGCCGTGCCAAGATCGCGCGAACGTTTTCGTTCGCATGTTCTTTGATATCGAAGGCAAGTAAGGAAAGATGCTGAGACGCGCCGGGCGGCGCTACGGAATAGATAATCGATTTGGAAAGATCCTTTGCGAAATATATGCCATCTTCTTCAAGCTGGAGTATCACGGGAACTTGCTCATATGGTGAAAGCGATCGGATCCGCTCAGCATCTTTACGATCGAGTCTTTGCTCAGATTCCCAATGATCCAACGCAGGCTCAACACGGCTCGCCCACAGTTCAACGGTGTCGCGATACGATCTCCTCGCGGAGTCGGAATCGCGGGGCGAGATCGAAAGGCCTTTTTGTTCAGCCACGATTTCCGCCTTCAGAAGGGCGTCCATCGCCGCCGACTGTAGCTCCATATCCGCTCCGCCGATCTTGTCGTGGGAGATATGTATACGCGCCTGAAATTCAGAAACCTCTTCTTCGTCCCGAAAAACGATATTGTTCGGAACGGTCACACCCTGAGCCACAAACATCGCGCCGTACTCCGCCAGAAGGCGTTTTTCGACAGGGGTCGCCGCCGTTACGCCGGGCGGCAAATTAGAAATGAAAAGGTCGCTCATCGGAAAAGTTGGTGGCTGAAATTATTTGTACAGTCAAAGATACGCGAATACAATTCTTCGAATGGGCAATTTCGCATCAGTTGCAAAACGAGCTTTGTTCATAACATATCTGCTTTGTCTTCACATAGCGCTTATTTACCTGTTGGCCGACAAATTTGTCTTAAGCCGTGCGCTCACCGACGAATGGAGGCCGGATATTTCGGCGGATCCCGCCCTTCGGCCGTCGGCAATCCCGACTCCCGAGCCGGAGACCACGCCCATACCCTCACTGTCTCCGGAAATCGCGCCTCCGGAAACTGTCACGCCGAACACGAAATTAATCGTACCAGTACAAGGCGTCAAGCCTGAACAATTGATGAACACGTTCACGCAGTCGCGATCCGAAGGCCGAACGCACGACGCGATCGATATTCCTGCGCCGTCCGGCACTCCTGTTCAAGCCGCCGCCGACGGCGAGATCGTGAAATTCTTCGACAGCGTCCGCGGCGGCGTCACCATCTACCAGTTCGATACCAGCGAGCGCTTTGTCTATTACTACGCGCACTTGAGCCGCCGCGCGCCGGGATTGGCGGAGGGCGCCGTGGTGCGGCAGGGGGACGTGATCG
>JAICPV010000319.1 GCA_025929655.1 Pyrinomonadaceae bacterium | reverse complement strand
GAAGGATTCGAGCAATTCACTGGATCCGAGACAGCGAGATATTCACGGCACGCGATCGGGCGGTTCGCGTAGATCGAGCACATCGAATCTTCCAGAAAGGGGCACGGAACCCCTTCGCGGAAATAGTCCAGGACAAGCTCTTCGGCACCGGACCATGACCTGCCTTTGCCGGATCGAAGCGCGTCGAACCATCCGGAAGCTCGAAAATGACTATAAGCGCTTTCGAAGCGGCCGCGGATCTCCGTCCGCCGCGGTTCCGGCATTTCGTTTACCAATTCGGCGATGTAATAAAGCTCGGCTTCCGAAACAGGGACGGCCTGATAACAGCATGCGGTGCATTTGGCCCTGCACGAAACAGCGTTGCCCGCGTCCGCGGCGGCCTGTACGCCGATATCGGCGAACGAATCCGACATCTGGTGAAAGATCGGCAGCATGCGATGGGGTTTCACGGCCCGGGCAGGGACCGTCATTTCCAGATCGAGCGGAGCATTTCCGATACGGAGCGTGACGCGGCCTGTTACCCATTCGTTCTCAGACATTTATTTTAAAGTGCCAGCGGATCCGTGTTCATGCCGAAATCCTTCGGGTTTTGCGAGATGGTGCCGATCGCAAGGAAATTCAATGCGTTCTCAAACTCGGCGTTCGTGATCTTGCCGTTCTTTTGCAGGAACCAGATCGTGCGGATCGCACGTGAGCTTTCCGGCGACTGGTTCGCTAGCTGCTGGAGCATATTTCGCATTTTCATCGTATCGCCGGCGGCTCCCTGGCCGTACGCGGCGATCACCAGCAGCGAATCGTCGGCGAGCTCGTTGCCGAGGTGCGTCGACAGTTTCCCAAGGACCTCGATCATCGATTGCGCGGTCTGCAGCACGTCTCCACGGCTGCTGCCAAGCTTTGCGACAGCAGCGACCGCCACGAACTGAGGCTTCAGGCTTTTGGATTCCGCGAGTGTTTTGATCTGAGCCGAATTCTTTGCGGCCGATTTCAAATTGTCAGCGACCGCCGAGCTGCCGCTAAATTGTTTTATCCTGGAACTCAATTTTCCGGCCTGCTCGGTTGTTAGAAAAGCTCGCGGGTCGTTATGTGCTATCCGGCGAAGGAACGCGGCTCCGTTCTGCTCGATCTTTGCAGTCTCGCTAAGCTTGCCGGTCTGCGATGAGTTTGTTCCGGAGCTGCCGCTGTTCGTGTTTGTATTCGAACCGGATGTATTGGAAATCGACGTGCTGGAATTTTTACTGTCTTCATCGTCGTTTGAATTCTTTTCGTTTCGTGTGTCGCTGTAGATATCTTCGTCTAAAGTCGGGTCGGTTTGCTTCGTGGCGGTCGTCGTCGAGCCGCCCAGCACGAGGAAAAGGACCACTCCCGCGAAGAAAATAAAAACGATGCCGAAGACCGGGATCATGATCCACAAAAGCATTGAGCTCGACCCGGCAGACGCCGCTGGCGCCGGAGCGGCAACGACATCCGTTTGAGTTGGTGGTTGGATCACGCCGGCGGGTTCTGGAGTTTCGACGGCCGCGTCCGCTGGAACTGGAATGTCGGACTGATCGGCGTCCGTTTCTACAGGGGCGGGGACTTCTTCTTTAAATATGACCCTGAGCTCGAACCCGCCCAGGTCGAGAACGTCCCCGTCTTTCAATGCTGCCGCCCCGGTCAAACGCGTTCCATTCAGGATCGTGCCGTTGCTCGAACCGGCGTCGGATGCAATGTACGCGTCGCCCACCCTCTCGATCTGCAAATGCCTGCGCGACAAACGCCCGTCGGGAATGTATACATCAGACTCCGTGTGGCGGCCGACGAACGACCGCTCGCCGTAAACCGGGATCCGGGTCTCGTGACCGTTATTCGTGAATTCGAGAAACAATTCGGTCATCGGCTGTATGTTGAAAGCGGCTGGAGCTTGAGGCCGAAGTCCTGCGGGTTTTCGCCGATGATGGCGGCGGCAAAGAATTTCGGGACGTATTTGAAGTTTTCCGACTGGAACTGTTTCGAAAGTATGTCGCCTTTCGCGATCAGGGTCCAGAAATCGCGCGGAAGGCCGGTGTTTGATTCCAGAGCCTTCACGAGATTTGTGCTTAATCCGCCCTCGCCGCTGTTGTAGCTCCCGATCGCGAGCGGGACGCTTGCCGGGCCGGTCCCATAGCGCCCGGTCAGAGCCTTCATGTACGACGCTGCAGCACGTGCTGCAGGTTCCGGCTCGCAGCGAATGTCGCCCTTAGGTGGCTTCGCGCCTTTGACGACGCCGTCGCTGGGCACGAAGTGGAGCTTCGCAGTCGCGTAGGTGAACTGAAACATCCCGAGCGGGCCGGTGGGGCTCTGCAAACAAACGCAATGCTCCGACTCGATCATCGCCAGGTACAGGCCGATCCGCGGGTCTGTGCCCTTTTCATTGAACGCCTTCACGATGAACGGCGCGTTCTTGCTGGCGCGCTCGTAAGTCGATTGCAGATTGTCGCCGAAACCGCAGCCGCCGCCGGCTCTTACATTGATACGCTTCGCGTAACCGTCGGCGAACGCCTTTATTTTATCCAATGCGGCGTCGGGGATCGGGTCACTGCTGTTGTTCCCGATCACCTGCGCGATCTTCATCGCTTTGTCGGCGAGATACTGGCGCCTTTCCGTCTCGCTCATCGACAGGTAAAGCTTGCCGCTGGGGACCGGCAGCGACGGCGTAGTGGTGCCGGTCGGGGACTCGGTTATGGTCGAATTGGAAATGTTCGAATCGCTGTTGCCCGCGCCCGACTTCGGCGACGGCGACGGTTTCTTATTCGTCGGCTCGAAATCGTCGTCGAAGTCGGGATCGGTTGCATTGTAAGCGACCTCTGCCTTGCCGCCGCCCAGGAGCTTGTACCCGATGATCACCGCCGAAACGCTGATCACAAAAAAGGCGATCGCGATCAGGGCGATCGGCAAGATGCTCATCAGCGAGAATTGCTGCGGCGTTTCGGGGGCGGCGCCGAAACCTGTTTGTGCCGCCGCGTAACTGTGTGCAGTCTCCGGCGCTTTTTCCGAAATTCGAATATTCAGGACGGTCGTGTTTCCGATCTTGATCGCGTCCCCGTTTCGCAGCGGCGTTCCCGACCCCGCAACACGCAGGCCATTCACGAACGTGCCATTCGATGAATTCTCGTCGACAACCCAGACGCGGTCGCCATCTACGTACAGTGACGCATGCAGGCGCGACAAGCCGTCGTCCGCGAACCGAAAATCAGCCTCGCTGCCGCGGCCGAATGTGGTTTTCGAATTTTCGATCCGGATCTCTTTCGATCCTTCAGGTGTCGGGTATGTGAGCCGGATGTCCAGCATAAAACTTCGGCCTTACATCGTCACGCGGTAGAGCTCCGACAGCGGGCGGTCCTTTTTCAATCCGAACTTTTGCGGATTTTCGGCGACGATGCCCGCAGCGAAGAACCTTACGAGCTGTTCGCGCTCCTGCGGGGTCTTTATGGCATTCCAAACATCGCCGCGATTTGCTGGCAGCGTCGCTTTCCAAACGCCCGCGTCCTGCGGCGATTTTCCGAAAACGGCCGCGCTGTATATCGGGTCGCCGTCAAATACGCCGTAAACGATCGCCTTTAAATAGAGAGCGGCCGCCTTTGCCGCGCAATTTTGCGATGCGTCGGATATGGTCTCGCTTCCGCACATCCCGTTGTACGCGTTCGCGGTGACGAATTCAGTATTCATTCGCCAGAGGCCCTCCTCACTGCCCTGTTTCGCCGGATCGAATTTCGAACGGCTCATTGCCAGCAAAAAACCAAGCGGCGCGTCAATGTTCTGTTCACGGACG
>JAICPV010000490.1 GCA_025929655.1 Pyrinomonadaceae bacterium | reverse complement strand
TTCTGCTAGCACGGGCTTCGAATGGAGAACAGGAGAGATTCATAGGAAACCAAGCCGGCGGGCGAGTCTTTCTGTTTTTGAATTCTGACGACTTCTGGCGCGATTACAATGACATGGTTGCGAAAGGGATCACGTTCGTTCGCGAGCCAAAAGAACAGGATTACGGAATGGTGGCGGTTTTCGAAGATCTTTACGGAAACAAGTGGGACTTGCTTCAATTGAAAGATTCTCATCCGCTGGCCGATCGAAATTAAACAGCAAATGTGCGGAATTACGGGCTGGGTAAACCTGGACACAACTAAAGCGAACCACAATGCCGAGGCGATATTGCATGGCATGTGCGAGCGCATCCTGCACCGCGGGCCGGATAGTGAGGGCGTTTGGACGGACGACCAGGCCGCGCTCGGTATGCGTCGGCTTTCGATAATCGATCTTAAGACCGGTGACCAGCCGGTTTTCAGCGAAGACAAGACCGTCATCGCGATGGTCAACGGCGAGCTTTACAACTTTCGGGAAGTTCGTGCGGACCTTGAAAAACGCGGGCACCAATTTCGCACGAAAACCGACGTCGAGATCGTTCCGCATCTTTACCAGATATATGGCGATGACTTTGTCGATCACATCAACGGAATGTTCGCGATCTCGCTGTGGGACACACAGAAGAAAAAACTCATCCTCGCCCGCGACCGCTTCGGCGAAAAGCCGCTCTATTACGGCATCTTCGACAACAAACTGATCTACGCCTCGGAACCCAAAGCGATGCTCGCGCATCCCGCGGTTAAGCCCGAACTGAACCTCGATGCGCTCCGGCATTACGTCTCGTTCGACTACGTCCCCGCGCCGATGTCGATCTTCAAGGGAATCTACAAGCTGCCGTCCGCGCACATTTTAACGGTTGAAAACGGCGAGGTTAAGACCCGGCGATACTGGTCGTTATCCTGGCGGAAGCCTGACCAGCCCGGCTCCGCGAGGGCAGCCCGAAGCGGAGTGGGCCGTGAGGTGGGGCTAAACGGAAACTCTCCCAACTCGAAGGCCAACGAGTTACGGGAACTTCTTTCAGACGCCGTTCGAATGCGTCTAGTCTCCGATGTCCCGCTTGGCATCTTGCTTTCCGGCGGCATTGATTCTTCGACTGTCGCAGCTCTTGCGGTGAGACATTCAACCGAACAGGTAAAAACTTTTTCGATCGGCTTTACCGAGCAATCCTTTAACGAATCGCAATACGCGCGCCAGGTCGCAAATCACCTCGGCACCGATCATTACGAGGAATATCTAAGCGCCGGGACGACGAGCGACCTGATCTCCGAAATAGGGAAGTGGCTCGACGAGCCGATGTCCGACCCTTCGCTGATACCGACATATTTGCTCGCGAGATTCGTACGGCGACACGTGACGGTCGCGCTCGGCGGCGACGGCGGCGACGAGCTTTTCGCCGGCTATCCGATGTATTACGCGCATAAGGTTGCGGCGCGCTATGCGATGATCCCTTCATTTTTGCGCACTGGAATTATCGAACCGGCGGTCCGCGCCCTCCCGGTTTCGACAAAGAACCTTTCGTTCGATTTCAAGGCTAAACGGTTCATTCGAGCTTCGAAGTTCGACTCCGTCGCCCGGCATCATTCCTGGTTCGGCTCATTCTCGCAGGACAAGCACGAACAGCTTTTTTCGAAAGACGTTCTTGAACGAACCAACAGCGATATTTACGCCGAAGCACGCGATCTTTTGAAAACAAGCGATGCAGGGAATGACATAGAGAAAATGCAGTTTCTCGATATGAATTTCTATCTCGCCGAGGATATTTTGACGAAGGTCGACCGCGCCTCGATGGCCGTCAGCCTGGAAACACGCGCCCCGTTTCTCGATCCTCGCGTCGCAGAGTTCTCGGCATCGCTTCCGATGAATTACAAGCTTCGCGGCAGCAAGGGAAAATTCATCCTCAAGCAGTCGATGCAGGGGATCCTGCCCGACGAGATACTCTACCGTCCAAAGAAAGGTTTCGGCATCCCGACCGCAGAATGGCTGAAGGGCCGTCTAAATACACTTTTGCATGAAATGCTCACGAAATCGCGGTTGAAAGAACAAGGATTGTTCAATGCAGATTTCGTGCAGCAACTGATCAAAGAACACGAAACCAGTGCCGCGTCGCATCACAAAGAACTCTGGACGCTATTGGTGTTTCAGCTATGGTGGGACAGCTTTCTCTCGCAAGCGTAGTTCACTTTTTTAACGCAGATTTGGCGGATTGCACGGATCGACGCGGATCAGAAAATTAAATCCGGATTTTTCCGCCTGATCCGGCAAACCTGCGATAAAAGAGTAGGGAATGCATAGCACTTGTGCGAAACGAGAGTACTTCGGCTATCATTTGC
>JAICPV010000176.1 GCA_025929655.1 Pyrinomonadaceae bacterium | reverse complement strand
GATCATTGATGATCGCATCCGTCATCACTTCCGCGGCTGTATTAATTCCCGTCAGGGCGATCGTCGGGATGACTGTTTCCGTGTTAGAAAGATTGCCCGTTGTGATCAACGACACGACGTCGGCCTGCGGCAGAGCCGGGCTCGAGCGGACCGTTGCGTTCAAAAGCTCAGTATCGGTTAACGGACCGCTCAAATTCACGAATATCTGATAACCGCCTATCTGCGTTTCCGCCTGCAGGCTGATGATCGGGTCGATCAAGGTATTAGGTGGAAATTCGAGAACGCCGCGTTGAATGTCATATCGATCGCGGCGGAAAAAGAGCTGGCCGCCGTTCGCCACGATCCTGCCTGTGATCTGCGGATTGTCCGCATTACCCGTGACCCGCAGCGAAACGGACGCTGTGAGGTCCGCGATGTTGTTCTGCACAACGAGTGCATTCCGGCCCTCGATCGTCAGGTCGAAGCGTGTAGTGTACAGCGAGGCCGTCCCAGCCGATAGCGCGGCGTCACGCCGGGCACCCACCACAGTTGCGAGATCGATGTCCTTCGTATAAAGGCTGCGAGTTGCGCGGATGCTGCCGGTGACATCTGTTGTCAGCTCGCTTCCGATACGGCGGCCGGATATCTCGATCTGGGCATCGCCCGTGGTAAGAAAATCCTGCGGATACGGCACCGTGACGTTGTCTCCGTTCAAAGCAACGCGGTATGAATTGATCTCCAGATTGTTGTTGAAGAGAACGCCGCCGGTGGCGGTGAATTGGCCCCCGCCGAGGTAGCCGGTCATTCGCTCGATCTGCGCCTGGTTCGAATTGAACAGAATACGGCCGTTCAGCCGGTCGAAAGTGAAGCGGTCGGTGCCGACGAACGTCGCCACCGATGCGTTCGCCATCGTGGCGGACCCGGTCAACTGCGAATTTTCGAAAGTTCCCGTTACGCGGACCGATGCATCCGCGAAACCTCCGAAAAACGTATCACTCGAGCGGACCGGGCCGAACACGTTCAGCAAGCTCAGGTTTATTCGGCCATCGACGGAAAGGTCGTTTCGGCCGCCGCTCGCAAACGCGACAGTTCCGGCAATGGTCACATTTGAACCGCCGCCGGCGAACCGTGCGGATTCGAAAGTAACGTCGCGATTTCCCAGCCGGATCGAAACCGGCTCAACCGCGTTCAGCGGCGTCCCTTCGATCGATAATGCGAGGGCTGTAAACTGTGCGGACCCGGTGAGATTCTCGCTAGTAAAAAACCTGTTTCCGTTCGCGTCGACCGCGGAGATGTTTCCGCTTAGCTCGATCTGGCCCGTCCCGGTTCCGGTGATCGCGATCCCGCGTAATCTTGGAACGAGCGCAAAGAACGGGCCGAGCGGACTGTTGTTAAGATCGGTGCGAAGCCGAAGCGGCAAATTCGGATCACGAAAATCGAGCGTTGCGGTGACCGGCTGCGGCCGTCCGTCAAAGGTCGCGGTCAGGTCCGCATTCAGTACCTGGCCGACAGTGTTGCCCTTGAACGTAACAACGCCGAATGAATTTTCGTTAACGACAACGTCCCGGGCCGTGCCGCTGAAATCCACCTGGTAGGTCGACGCCCGGTCGTAAACTCCGGTAGCCTTCGCATTAAGATCGACGAGCCCCGCAAACGTCGGGATCGCATCGTTCTTCGGTAAAAACGAAAGCGCGAGCGGCAGAGGAACGTTTTTCCCGTTCAGATCGAAGTCAAACGCGGTTGTCGAACGATCGTAGTTTCCGTTCAATGCTAAGAAGCCGTCACCCACACGGATCTCACCGCTGGTGATATTGATCCGCGTTCCCTGGAAATCGGCGCGCGCCTTAAAACTGTCGAACGGCTGCCCGGCGATCGTGCCGTTGGCGGCGGAAATATCGATATTCCCGGAAGCATTATTCGGCAGGCCGCTGAGGTTCACCGTGCCGGAGGTTTTCCCTTCGAAATCCCGAATTCGTTCCGGTAATGTGATCGGCAATGCGGCCAGAAGATTTCCGGCATTTACCCCGTTCAGTGTCGCGTTGACGGTCGTGTTATTTGTTCCGCCTGAGGGAATCGACACAGCAAACGCGGCAGTTCCACCACCGGTACGCTCATTCAGGATGCCGTTACTAAGCTCTACTCCGAGCGGCGAAACGTTGATTGCCGTTTCGACCGATCCGACATCGCGGCCATGCAGAACAACGGAGTATAGCGATGCGCTGCCGACGACCGTCGGATCGCCGAGATTGCCGGTGACCGTTCCATTGAATTTCAAATCGCCAGCGAATTGCGCTTCCATGTCGTCGAGCTGACGGGAAACGTCCGGAGCGATTCCCAGAACTCGAATGATCCGGTCGATCTCGGAAGCGTCGGTCGAATTCAGCGCGACCTGCATGTTCGAATCGTCTGTGCGAAGATCGAAGCGGCCGGTCGCTTCCAACGTGCTTCGCGCCGTATTCAGTCTCGCCTCTTGAATATTGACCAGGCCGTTCACCGCCACCAGATCGACTCGGCCCGAAACCGGGACCTTCGTCGTGTCATCGGTCCCCGCGTTCGCGGTAATATCCGCGCGGATCGTACCGCTCGCCGTCCGGAAATTTGTTCCCTGAAACGTGATGTCGGCGCGGCCCGTGGTCTGCCCTTCGAGCGGCATCACGCGGCCGCTTTGCAGCGATAACAATTTCGAAAGGTCGAGGCCGGAGAAATCGACATTTACTTGTGATGACGCGCGGCTGTTAAAGGCGAGCTGCGCTTGTCCATTGACCTGGCCGTTCATCACGGATGCATTCAACGAATCCAGCAAAGCGCGGTCGTTGTTTATATCGACTTTTGCAGTCGCGTTTCCGAGCGGGATGCTTCCCAGTACTCCACCGCCGATGCTCATGTCAGCGGAAGCTCGGTAACGACCGGACGGCTCGACGACGAAGACCGGTTTGACGATCTTCACATCGTTCAGGGTGCCGCCGTTGGCCAGCGTATCGCTTTTTGCCAGAGCAATGTTCCCGGCGTCGATATCATTCGACGTGCCTTCGATCCGGCCTTCGCGGATCGTCAACCGCACGCCGCCGATATTTAGGCTGCCCAAGGTCGCACCGCCGGTGATGACCGAAGCGACGCGCATGGTGTCGGAATAGATCCGTGTCTCGGCTGCGTTGTCGTTGATAACGATCGCCGGCGAATCAAGTCCCGTGATCCGTGTGCCGCCTGCATCGACAGACGAGGCGGCGACATTATCTAAATTGATATCCGTCCCGCCCGCGTGATCTTTAAGCGCAAAGGAACCTGCACGCAGGCCGCTTACCCGATTACTCCCAATGCGCGCGTTCGGCGACGTCAAACCCTTAAGATCGACATCCGTGTTGGAGCCGGACCTGCGCACCGCAAGATCGCGCCCCATGAGGTTGTTCAATTCGTAATCCGGTGTCGTGAGCGAAGCCGCGTTTGCGCTCGGGGCGGTTATCGAGAGGGAGCCGTCGCGGCTCACGAGCCGCATGTTCCGCATATTCAGCTGCGCGATCTCGAGTTCCTCGATCGAGAATTTCTGGACGTTCCCGGTACCGGCGTCGAGTTGCAGTTCGTCGTCGTTCATCTCGGCGACGGCATCCCGCAGAAACAACCCGCCGAGTGTCATTGCGCCAGACTTCAATGCCGCCGCCTGCAGCTCGCCGATCCATCTAAAATCGGTGCCGGTGCCGCGCACGTTTCCGGCCAAGCGTGGAAATTCGATCCGAAAATCTTCGAATGTGAGGAGTTCCGCGACCGCGGTCCCGTTCGCTTCGTAATTTGAATTCGTCCCGGCAACTGTGGCGTCGACATTTACGGCCTTCAAGTAGATGCCGTCGGCATGCAAGGCCTGCGAATCGGCGACGCCTTCGATTCGATAGGTTTCGCCCTCGCCGACGACCTTACCTTTGAAATTGCCGACGCCGCGCAAGGACGTGCCGAGCGGGAATGTCATCGACGCCTGCGTAAGATCGACGGTAGATTCGATATTGAGGTCGTACTTGAACGCCTCCCAATCGACGATCTTTCCGTTCAGGAACGACGTGCCGATCGGGGTGTCGATCCGCAGTTCTGTGATGTCGGCCCCGAGATCTGTTGCGACGCCTTTGGCTCGGATGTCGATCGGTTCGAGAGGATGGTCGTCGTAAACGAACCGGGACTGTGTGGAAGTGAAGTCGATCAAAAAGCGGCGGTCAGTTTCAAGGCCGCGTTCAGCGGTCAATGAAAAGATAACGTTTCGTGCATCGCCCGAGATCTTTCGCGAAACGTCGCCGACGTGCACGGTGCCGTCACGAAGGTTAAATACGATCGTATCGTATTTGAAATTCACCCGGCCGCCTTCCTCTTCGACAAGGTTCAGGTTCGCGTAATTCGAGCGGCCGTTCTCGTCGAAGTTTATCCAGATCTCGGCGCCATTGATATCGGTGGTGTTGATGCTGATATCGCGACTGAGCTGCCAGGCATAAAGGTTATCGACGGAAAGGCCAAGGCGTGCGTCGCGAATGAAGAAAAGCTTTTCGCCGCTGACACGATCATTGAAAGTCGCATTTACCAAATGCAGCTCAAGCGGCGCGACCGTCAGAGCAAATTCGTCCGCTGAAAAGACGATACCGATGTCCGCCATTTTCGCGGTGAACTGTGCCTTTATCCAGCTATCGAAAACGCCGTAGCGATAAGTAATGACGCTCGTCAGTAAAAGCGCCGCGAGCAAAACAACCGCGACCAGCGAAACGATCAACAGGTTTCGCACGCTGAGCCTGCTCTTTCGCTTTGGAGCGGAAGACTCGGGTTCCTGATCTTCTATTTCGTCTTCGGGCATCGGATCTCAGCCACGCATTACAAACCGACAGTTTCCACTATCTCGAGGCCGAAAGCCTCAAGAGCATTGATCTTCGGGGGATGGTTGGAGAGCAGACGTATCTTCGACACGCCGAGGTTTTTCAGTATCTGAGCGCCGATACCGTAATCGTGGACCTTGCCGTAACCAGTTTCCCGTTTTGCGGCCTGAAAATCAATACCCTTTTCCTGCATTAAAGCATAGGTTTTTAACTGATTTACAAGGTCGAGATTGTTCTCGCGCTGACGTAAATAAAGAATTATGCCGCGCCCGGCCTCAGAGATCTGCTTCAGCGAGGTCTGCATAGCAGGCGTCGCCTCGCCCAAAATGCAGCCGAACATCGCGAAAGTGATGTTTTCGGTTTGGACGCGGACGAGCACCGGTTCGGTTGGATCGGAGATATCTCCCATTATCATGGCGAGATGTGTTTCGCCGTTCATCGCGTTTTCGAAAACGACGGTGTGATAGGTCCCAAAGGAGGTTGGCAGATCGACCTCGAGAACGCGGCGGATCAATGTTTCCTGTTCGATGCGATATCGCACAAGGTCTGCAACGGAAACGATCTTTAGTCCATGCCTTTCGGCGAAAACTTTCAGCTCCGGCAGACGGGCCATTGTCCCGTCGTCGTTCATCACCTCGCAGATCACGGCCGCCGGCTGCAAACCCGCGATTCGGCAGAGGTCGACGCTTGCCTCTGTCTGCCCGGGACGCACAAGCACGCCGCCGCGTTTTGCGCGAAGAGGGAAGATATGGCCGGGCCGAGCGAGATCTGATGCCTTCGTTTTCGGATCGACGGCGGTGAGGATCGTTTTGGCACGATCGGCGGCAGAAATGCCTGTGGTCACGCCTTCGCGTGCCTCTATCGAAATGGTAAACGCGGTCCCCATGCTCGATGTGTTATCGCTGGTCTGCTGCGTTAAATGGAGTTCATCACAGCGTTCCTCGGTCATCGGAAG
>JAICPV010000124.1 GCA_025929655.1 Pyrinomonadaceae bacterium | reverse complement strand
TTGTTCTCCTGTTGAAGGCTTTCGGCCTTTATACTGCAAGTCAGGCACACGGGCCGGTGACCAGGTGGTCCGATTTCCTGATAGCCCTGTGCCTGATCGCGGTCGTTCAATTTCTCATCAACACACTGATCGCGTCCGTCTACGATTCGATGTATAGCCGCCTTCCGTGGTGGGAAACTTGGGTATCGAAGTACATCTGGGTCTTTATGACGTACCTGGCGGGCGCGTTAGGTGCGGGCGCACTGGTAAAATTGGCCGAGGTTTTCGGGTCCGCCGTTTTACTCGCCGCATTTCCGATAATTCTGTTCGTCCTGCTCAGTTACAAGATGTATCTGCGAAATGTCGAGTTATCGATCGAGCAGGCAGAGACCGCTCGCGGGTACGCTGCCGTGCTTGAGGAACGATCGAACGCCCTGCGTGAGTCCGAAACGCGGTTCCGTAACGCTTTCGACTTCGCCCCGATCGGGATGGCACTCGTCTCCCACGAGGGGCGTTGGCTGAAAGTAAACCATGCCTTGTCAGACATCCTGGGTTATAAGTCCGAAGAATTCTTGTCGAGCGATTTTCAATCGATGATCATCGCAGACGACCTTACCCTGACACTTTCTAATTTACAGGCGCTTCAGGCCGGATTCGTGCCGAATTGCCAACTGGAACATCGTTACCGACACAGTGCGGGACACATGGTTTGGGTTTCGTCCAGCGTATCGTCGGGCGGCGGATCGGAGGGCGACAACGCGAATTTTATTTTTCAGATCCAGGACATCACCGAACGAAAGCTGGCCGAACGCGAGCTTCGGCACGCAGCTACGCATGACATGCTAACTGGACTGCCGAATCGCGCGCTCTTTATCTCCCGTTTGACGAACGCTCTGGAACGGTCGCATTCGGATACCGGCCATAAGGCGAGCGTCTTGTTCATCGACCTGGATCACTTCAAGCGCGTGAACGACAGTCACGGCCACCTGGTGGGCGACCAACTATTGAAAGAGATCTCGAGTCGATTAAAGAATTGCACCAGGCCCGGCGATATGGTCGCCCGTCTTGGCGGAGACGAATTCACCATTCTCGTTGAAGGCGAGCATAAAAGCGAAGAGGTGACCGCGATCGCGGAACGCATTCAGGAAAGCTTGTCCGAGCCGTTTCTGCTCGCGGGAACCGCCATCATCAGTTCTGCAAGTATCGGGGTACTTCACGCGTCGAAAAACTATTCCACCGCAGATGAAATAATGCGCGACGCCGACCGCGCCATGTATTCGGCGAAACGGGGCGGCAAGGCTCGGCACGAGGTATTCAACGATCCCATGCTGTGCCTGCAGACCGAGCAGTAAGCTATTTCTTTAGCCACCCGAACAGCGCGTTGATCGTGATATCGCGATTGGTATCGTAGATGGCGCGGGTCAATGGAATGGACATTGGGCAGACCTGGATACAGTTCTGCGCATTCCCGCAATTGGTGATCCCGTCCTCGCCGAGCAAACCGTTCAGACGATCTTCCATTTCCATTTTCCCGACAGGATGCATATTCATCAGCCGTGCCTGCGCGATCGCCTGCGGGCCGATGTAATTGTCTTCGTGATATTGCGGGCAGGCTTCGAGACAGCAGCCGCACGTCATGCAGCGGGAATAAGCGTAACGTTCCTGAGCCGTATCATTCGATAATTGCGGCCCGGGCCCGAGATTATAACTGCCGTCGAGCTCGATCCATGCGTTCACCTGTTTGAGGTGATCGAACATCCGTGAGCGGTCCACCTTTAGATCGCGCACATTCGGGAATTTAGACATCGGCTGCAGCGTTACCGTGTCACTGCCGGAATCGATCAGAAGATCGTCGATCAGAGCCGAGCAAGATTGCCGCACCTTCCCGTCGATCACCATCGTGCAGATCCCACAAACCTGCTCGAGACAACTCATGTCCCAGACGGGCGGCGTAGTCGTTTTCCCGTCGGCTGTCACGGGATCTTTGCGAATTTCCATCAGCGCCGAGATGACATTCAGATTCCGCCGATACGGCAGCTCAAACGTTTCCCAATAAACCTCCGCACCCTCATTTTGCCGCCGCTGGATCCGCAGCTTGAACTTCGCTGGCGGGTTCTCCAGCCGCTTTTTTTCGTGTTTTGCGTTCCCCGGGTTCATTTAATCCTTGATAGATTCGCCTACGATAATCTTTTCGCCCTCCTTTACCCAGATCGCTTCGCGTCCTTCCGGCTTCAACTCGCTGCCGGGCTGCGGGACTTGAACGGCCCTTGCTTTGCCGCCTGAGTAATCGCGTTTTCGGGGTTCCACGAGAGAAACGTCAACGGATTCGTAAGAATAGACCGGGGCTTCCTCGGAATACTCGGCGATCGTCGTTCTGAGCCAGTCTTCGTCGTTGCGATCCGGGAATTCCGGTTTGTAGTGTGCACCGCGGGATTCGTTTCTATTTAGTGCGCCGAGCGTGATCACACGAGCGAGCTGCAGCATGTTCCAAAGCTGGCGAGCGTGGGGGACGGCCTGTGTCGCCCAAAGGTTCGAATCGTTAATGGAGATCTTTTTGAATCGCTCCTGCAGCTCGAGCAGCTTTTCGTCAGTTGCCTTTAGCCGGTCGTTGTAACGTACCACGGTGACATTGTCGGTCATCCATTTGCCCATCTCTTCGTGGAGCTTGTACTGGTTTTCAGCGCCTTCGTTCTTAATTATCGAATCGTTGATCTCCTGCTGGCGTTTTAGCTCGTCATCGTAAATGCCGTTTGTTTCGGTGTTTTCGCGTTCCACGTTCGTGGCGTATTCGATCGCCGAAGGCGCTGCAACAAAACCGCCGTAAACGCACGAAACCAGCGAGTTCGCACCCAGTCGGTTCGCTCCATGGATCGAGTAATCGCATTCGCCCGCGGCGAAAAGGCCGGGGATATTTGTTCTTTGCTCAAAATCAACCCACAGTCCGCCCATCGAATAATGAACGCCGGGGAAAATTCGCATCGGCACGTATCGCGGGTCGTCACCGACGAACATCTCGTAGATCTCAAGGATCGCGCCGAGCCTTTCGGTGAGCGTTTCGGCAGGTATATGCGTCAAGTCAAGGTAGACTTGATTCTCGCCTGCAACGCCGTGGCCCTCAAGGCAAACCTGAAAAATCTCACGCGTCGCGATATCGCGCGTCACGAGATTGCCGTACGCCGGATATTTTTCTTCGAGGAAGTACCAACGCTCGCTTTCGGGGATGTCCTGCGGCCGCCGAGTGTCGCCGTCCGTTCTCGGAACCCAAACGCGACCACCTTCGCCGCGTGCGGATTCGGACATCAACCGCAGCTTATCTTCGCCGGGGATCGAAGTAGGATGGACCTGAATGAATTCGCCGTTCGCGTATCGTGCTCCCTGCTGGTAACACGCCGACACTGCGCTGCCAGTGCATGTCATCGAGTTGGTCGATTTGCCGAAGATCAAACCCGGTCCGCCGGTTGCCATGATCACGGCATCGGCCTTGAAAGTTTTCAAATCAAGCGACTTTAGTTCCATAGCGACGAGGCCGCGGCACACTTGATGATCATCCAGCACGAGCGAGAGCATCTCCCAGCCTTCGTACTTGTTGACCTTACCGGCTACTTCCCACCTGCGAACCTGTTCGTCCAGTGCATATAGAAGTTGCTGCCCTGTCGAGGCACCGGCAAACGCCGTTCGGTGATGCAGAGTCCCGCCAAAGCGGCGAAAATCCAGCAGACCTTCACGCGTTCGCGAAAACGGAACGCCCATCCGATCGAACAGATAGATGATCTCTGGGGCCATGTCGGTCATCCGCTTGACAGGCGGCTGGTTCGCGAGAAAGTCGCCGCCATAGACCGTGTCATCGAGATGTTTCGCAGGCGAATCGCCTTCGCCTTTTGTATTGACGGCTCCATTGATGCCGCCCTGCGCGCAGACCGAATGCGAACGCTTAACAGGGACCACAGAGATCAGATCGACCTCGTGCCCCGCTTCCGCGATCTTCATGGCCGCAGCTAGGCCCGCAAGCCCGCCGCCGACGATCGCAATTTTTAAAGCCTTTGCCATAAATTTGTCACTACCCACTTTCAACCATCCACGGAAGAAGGTCAGTCTTTTACGGTGGGATAATTTTCCGTTTTAAGTGAATAGTCGAATCATCAAACATGCCTCGTCGCAGGAGCCGTTACTCGCGGTGCCTCGCACAAAACTTGCGGCAAAAGTCCGCATGGCCTTACGAAGGCCATCGCGGCATTGATCCCGGCAACGGAGAGAAGCACCGCTAATCCCAGAGATGCTTGCAGTAGAATTCGTTGTGCCTTTTCGCCGATCACTATGCCCCAATCGACGGCGAACAAAAAAAACCCGTACGCCAGGTGCCAACCCGTCGCGATCACACCAAGAAAATAGATCAGCAACACCCACCAGATCTGAAATTCACCGGCTACGATCCGGTACGCCTGATCGGCATTGCCGGCAACCGGAGTCATATTCAATCCGGGAATGAGGCCGAATCTAAAATTCAAAATGTGAAACAGCAAGAAGACGAATAGAAATATTCCCGTGATGCGTTGGAACAGATAGAACCAGTTGCGGCTGTACCCGTAGCTCAGCACGTTGTGCCGAGCCTCTCCGGAGATCAAAAGGCCGTAGATTGAATGGAACAGCAGCGGAAGAAAGATGCCGAATATCTCAATGAACAGCAGATACGCCATGTTGTGGATATCTTCGACGTGCTCGTTGAAAATTCGCGGGCCGTTCAAAGCTGTGGAATTCGTATACAGATGTACGAAGTAGAAAAGCCCGAGCGGCACGATGCCGGTCAATTGGTGGAGTTTTCGCAGCAGGAAGGTTTTGCTGAATTTGATCGCCATCGTCGGACAGATCGAACGCTTGTGAACCGCGATCAGAATCGGCGCGCAACGCGTTCGGTCTGAAGAACTACAGTTCTATTCTAGCCTTTTATATATCGTGGATAAAATCGCACCCATTGCCGAAATGAAAGCCCTAGATCCTGAACTTCAAAAAATAATAAATAATCGACCTGTTCGGAGAACGATGGAAGAAGAAGCAGCCCCCAAGCCCTACATGATCCATTTTGAGCAACGTCCCGAATACCTGTATGCATACATCGAGGGCGAGCGTGACAGCTACGAGATCTCCATCGCCTTTTGGCGTGAGATCGCACGCGAATGCAAGGCTCGCGGAACGACGCGCGTGCTAATAGACGAGAACATCGTCCAAAATGTCTCGGTCGCCGAGATCTATCAGGTCGCTTCAGAGATCCCCGCGATGTTCTCCGGGATCGCGATCGCGTTCCGGGACCGCCACGCGGAGCAAGCAGATGTAAATGAATTCGGAGAGCTGGTCGCGCAAAACCGCGGGGTCATCGGCAGATTTTTTGTGGATCTTGACGCCGCGGAAAAGTGGCTGCTGGCCCAGCGGGCAGCCTGAGGGCGGTGAAATTCCTAGTCGGTGGAAATGACCGTCAATTTGGGGGTCGGTGCAAGTTCGTTCAACGCTTCGCGGAGCATCTCGGCAATGCCTTCGGTCTCTATGAAATCCCTACCAAGAAGCTTTCGAAAGCGTTTCTCTTTCGTTTCACCGGTAAGTTCGTTGTACATCCCGCGGAAGAATGCGGTCACGATCTCCGGTGCAAATTGTTTGCCGATATTCCCCTGAATATCGTCGAAAACTTCGCGCACCGGACGGCGCCTTTTGTAGGGCCGGTCGGTTGTCATCGCATCGAACGAATCGGCAAGATTAACCATTTTCGCGATGTACGGTATCTCTCGATCGTAAAGACCGTCGGGATATCCCTGGCCGTCAAGACGCTCGTGATGGTATTTTGCGGCGAGCGGTACGTCCGTATACGGATGGCTGATCGGCATCAGGATCTCGTACCCGGTGCCAGGATGCTTATTAAGCTCCGCGGATTCCTTCGCGTTGATACGGTACGGTGCGTTGATGATCTTGCGTTCGACGGCGATCTTGCCGACGTCGTGCAGATAACCGGCGACCGCCGCACCTTCGATCTCTTCCTGGCTCCACCCTAGTTCCGCGGCGATTATCTCGGTATATTTTCCCACACGCACCGAATGGCCTTCCGTGTATTTGTCCTTCCGGTCGATTGCGGCCGCGAAAGCGCGGACGGTGTCGTTATACGTTAGCCGCAGATTCTCGTACAAAGCTCGGTTCTCGTTCGATCGCCGCTCGAGCTCCGCCATCATATTCCGTTGAGCGATCGCAACACCGATGTGCCGGCACATTGCGGAGACCACTTCGAGATCGTAACTTGAGTACGGCTCACCCGTTGCTTTTTGTCCAAGAAAAACGAAGCCGACAGTTTCTTCGTGAACTATAAGAGGTATTGCCAGTTTCAGCTCAGAACCGTCGAATGTTCGCCCGTAAACCCTGAAGAAGGTAAATTGCGCACGGGCGTGTGCGATCTCTATCGGCGACAGGCCGTTACTCCGAAATTGCCTCTCGTCCTCGCCGGAAAGCTCGAGTATGAGCGGGAAGCCCTCAGCCACGCCGCGCGCCGCTAATATGTTCAGCTCATGCGCGAATCGCGAGTAGCCTGCAACGGCACCGCGCATTATTGCAAGGCTGCCCAAAAGCAGATGCAGCGAGGTACGAACTGTCTCATGAAAATTCTGTTTGTGGCAGATCTCCTCGCCGATCTCCGCAAGCGCGCCGAAGGTATGGACCAGCTTGTTCCGCTCGTCGGCAATGCGTTTGATATCTGCGATCC
>JAICPV010000524.1 GCA_025929655.1 Pyrinomonadaceae bacterium | reverse complement strand
TGTGCCGCCCGCGCTGACATTCGCCGCCGCGAACGGTAATACGGAAATAATGCAGATGTTGATAAAAGCAGGGTCAAAGCTAACTGCCCTTGACCCGAAAGGTTACAACGCCCTCGAATTCGCGTTTCTGAACAAGAAGTCCGTGTCCGTCGATTTCCTTCGTCCTATCTATCGTGCAAAAGCGGCGAGCCTTGACCTTTCGCCTGTAAATTTCGCCCGCGCGATAAACGAAAAGAACGACGATGCGATCATTCGGGCGCTGGCGCTCGGATTCGACCCGAACCGTGCCATAAACGGAAAGCTGCCGATCGAGATCGCGAAACAGGCCGGTTACGAAAAAGGCGTGGCTTTATTGATACACGCGGGCGCGTCTGACAAAAAAGATATGGTCGCCTCTAAACAAAGCCGATCATCCTAATCGATTTAGAAGTACTTCCTTTAAACTTGCGGCCGCGACGCGGCGTTGTTCCCACGTGTCGCGGTCTCTTACCGTAACCGCGCCGTCCTCGAGGGATTCGTGGTCGACTGTGACGCAAAACGGTGTTCCGATTTCGTCTTGTCGGGCATAGAGTTTTCCGATCCCACCGGTATCGTCGTAAACGGCCCGAATCGAAGGCTGAAGATCCTTCTTTATCTTCCTCGCCATTTCGACGATCTCAGGCTTATTCTTCGCGAGCGGTAAGACGGCAACCTTGATCGGTGCCATCTCCGGCGTCAGTTTCAAGATCACGCGTGTCTCGCCCTTGTCATTCGTCTTCTCCGAATAAGCGTCCATCATCACGGCGAGGAACGTACGATTCACGCCGACAGAAGGCTCGATGATGTACGGATAGAAACGCTCATTCGTGGCCGTGTCGAGATAAGAAAGATCCTCGGTCGAATCCGCGTTCAAACGTTTCCCTACCGCATCCTCGGGCTTTTTCGAATGAACTCGAAGGTCGTAGTCCGTCCGGTTTGCGATACCCATCAGCTCGTCCCACTGCTTCGACTCGTCCTCACGTTCGGGAAAGAACCGGTAAAGGATGTCGACGGTCCGTTCTGAATAATGCGCCAATTCTTCTTTTTTCTGTTCGTAGTCCTTTAGGTTCGACCTCGAAATTCCGATCGACGTCATCCATGAATGAAAACTGTCGATCCATTCCTGATGCGCTCTAGCGGCATCCCCGGGCTTTACAAAATACTCGATCTCCATCTGCTCGAACTCTCTCGTGCGAAAGATGAAGTTGCCCGGTGTAACCTCATTGCGAAATGCCTTTCCTATCTGCGCGATTCCGAAGGGTAGTTTCCGTCGAGAAGTGTTCAGCACATTCGCGAAATTCGTGAAAATCCCCTGCGCCGTCTCAGGTCGAAGATATGCCAATGCCGCGGGGTCGTCATCCGCCGAAACTGCACCGACGGTCGTGCGAAACATTAGATTAAACGGCCGCGGTTCGGTCCAATTGGATTCTCCGCAGTTCGGACATTTGATCCCTTTTGATCCATTTGAATCCGGACTTCCGAATTCTTCGATAAGCTTGTCTTCGCGAAAACGGCTTTTGCAGGAACGGCAGTCGACCATCGGATCACTGAATGTATCTTCATGACCCGAATACTTCCACGTTAATCGATTCTGTATGATCGCCGAATCCAATCCTTCGATATCGTCTCGCTCGTAAACGACGGTTCTCCAAAAGCTGTTCTTGATATTGTTCGCAAGTTCGACGCCGAGCGGACCATAGTCCCAAGACGATCCGAGCCCGCCGTAGATCTCGGACGCCGGGAAAACAAATCCGCGGCGCTTAGATAGGGAGACGATCGTTTCTATATTCGGAGCAGACATAATCGGATGATCAGCGATCAGAGGCTGGAATAAGGCTTTTTAGGCCGAGATGCTTTTCGAACGGAGAAAAATCACGGTCATTGTGAAGGATCTCGAAACCGCTGAGGATGCACCTTGTCGCGATTATCGTATCTATGGTCTTTCGGACTGTGTAACCCAAAGAGCGAAGATGTACGTAATTTCTCGCCGCTGCTATGCAAACCTTGTAACTACTTAATACAACGAAATCGAACCGGTCAAACAGTTTGAGT
>JAICPV010000552.1 GCA_025929655.1 Pyrinomonadaceae bacterium | reverse complement strand
CCGTTCGGACATGCGATGCTCTCGATATTGCCCAACACACGCGTTTCGCCTGCTCGGGCTGGCGGGATCATTCGGTTAATGTTCGCGATCTCGCGTTCCTTTTCCAATTTGGCGACCTGCTCGTCGGTCAGGTCCTTTCGCTTCAGGAACACCGGCGGTCTGGAGTTGGGCAGGACAACCTGGACGCCCTGAGCGTTCAGCCTTGCTCTAGCATCCGCGATCTGTTTTTCATAAGCCGCTTTCGAATCGGCGATCTGCTGGATGGAACGCACGAGGCCCTCGGCTTCCGATCTTACGTCCTTTTCGTCGGTCGATTTCGCCACGCGTTCTGCGATGGCCCGGGCGTTGTCGAATTTTTCCTGCCGCAGAAGTATCTTCGCGGCGAGGAGCATAAAGTTCGGGTCGCCCGGCTGGATAGCCAGCGCCTGAGTGACGTTTTTCAAGGCGTCGTCGAGGTTGTCGCCGTTCACCAGGCCACTAAAAGCGAGGAGTCGATAACTCTCCGCAAATTTGGGATCAAGCTCTACCGCGCGCGTCAGGGAAGCCCGCATCTTTGAAACCGATTCGGGCGCAAATTTTTGGATATAGCCGAACTCATCGACCGCCTCACGGCTCAAAACCAATGCGTAGTTGTAATGCGCTGAATGGCTGTCCTTGTCCGCCGCGATGGCGCGTTCGAGATATTTCTTCGCCTCGGTGAAATTTCGCTGCCGCATTTTGACCAGCCCCATCGACGTGTTCGCCATGCTGTGGGCGGGATCGGCCGCGAGCGTTTTCTGAAGCTGGGCTTCCGCATCAGCGTAAGCTCGAATATGGAGGAGAAGGTCGCCGAGATGAGCGTTGGCACTTTGATCTGAAAGCGGTGATACCGCCATCTGCGTATCGAACGTGAGTTTTTCTTTTAGCGTGAAGAGCGACGCAGTGAACTTGTTTTTTTCGATATAGGCCCGAAGCTCGCGCTCCATCGACGCGTAGTCGGTATTGAATACCTGCTTGAAAGCGGTTTCCGGCGGCGTCTCTTTCAAGAGCAAATTCAGAAATCGCTGCAGGTTGACCACGTTGTTCCCGCCGTTTCCCTGCATCAGGTAATGCATCAAAGCCCACGCCTGCGCGTAAAAGACGTCGCGGGCGCGGTCCCCGCTTGAGTGGAGCGAATAATTATCGACCGCAAAGAATTGATCGAAAGGGATAAGCTTTGTCTGTTGGAGCAGCGCGAGATGATTGCTTTGCACGATGCCGAGCGTCACCTTTTGGTCCTCGGCGATCTTGTAGGTCTGGTAATACTCCGCCATCCCTTCGTTGAACCAAGTCGGGATGTTCGCCTTGCCGATGCTCGTGTCGAGCATGAAATGCGTGTATTCGTGAAAGATCGTCCCGAGCGTATCGGGAACGCCGCCCTCGATCGAAAGGGTGATGTAGTTTATGTCGCTGCCCGGCTGGAAATAACCCGCTATTCCGTCATCCGGTTTCCCGTCCGCCCGCCGCGGCTTGAACGGGCGATACGAACCGCCGTTCTTGAATACGATCACCGTTGTTTTGATCGAGCTGTCGACCTTAAGGCCCGGGTAAAGGGTGCGGAACGTCGCGCGAAACTGCTCGAGCTTCGTCGCGACCGATCGGATGTCCTTTTCGGATGCATTGCCGATCAGATTGAAATTCTTCGATTTGACGCTGATCCACTGGTCCGCGGCATCGGCCGTCTGGCTTGCAGACAGAACAAAGAGAACAAGGGCGACGAAGACAAAACTACGCTTCACAAAAACAAGACCTCCGAAATGTGCGGGAATCAAGGAAATTCTAGGCTATTGGAAGCCGCAAATCAACAAAATGTTGTCCCTTGATAAGCACCGGG
>JAICPV010000215.1 GCA_025929655.1 Pyrinomonadaceae bacterium | reverse complement strand
GTCCTGGAAGACGGTGCGATTTTAGAAGGAAGCTGCAGCATGCTTAAGGCGAAGGAAGCCATCGATGCTCAGGCCGCCGAATCGCGTCCGAAGTATCAGCAGTCCGAATACACGTCGACCGCCTCGGACGACGAGGATGAGGCCGAATCGCTGTTCACCTCGTCGACAACTGACGACAACGAGGAAGAAGAAGATGAAGAAAAGGCCGATGCCGCGGCAGTGGTCTGATCGGTAGATCAATAAAGTTTCTAGGGCGAGTCACGGCTCGCCTTTTTTGTTTTTGTTCTCATGTGGTAGGTTTGCTGAAAAACTGCTGGCAGCAAGGAGATTTGTTATGTGGAGCGAATTCAAAGCATTCATTGCTCGCGGCAACATGTTGGATCTTGCGATCGGCGTCATTATCGGCGCTGCGTTTGGCAAGATCATCACGACGTTTACCGAAGGCATCATTATGCCGTTCGTCGGGTTGATCACGGGCGGGATCGATTTCAAAACCAAGTACTGGGACATCAGTGGGAAGATCGGACCCGGAGCCACCCCTGAGCAGATCGATGCCGCAATTAAGGCCGGAGCACCACTCGTACGATACGGTCAACTGATCAGCGACATCATCACTTTCCTGATCGTCGGGCTCGTAATGTTCGTCATCGCTAAATTGGCAATGGACTATTTCGCTCGTCTCGCCGCAAATAATCCGCCTCCGCCGCAGGAAGCGCTGCTGGCCGAGATCCGCGACCTTCTGAAAGCTAAAGCGTGACCGAGAAAGTAAAAAGGCAAAAGTAAAAAGGCAAAAATAGGAATCCTCGTTTTGCCTTCTTACTTTTTACTTTTGTCTTTGGTCACTTTGCGTTCGCTCGTTTCTTCGATAAACGTTTTCCGGTGTGACGAATATATCAAGCGGCACGTCGTATTCATTTACGTTCTCGATCTTTTCCACCGGAGCGAAAAAGTTCAAACCGACTTTTATACAACTCGGCCGGCACTTCGCCAGAAAACGATCGTAATAGCCTTTCCCGTAACCGACTCGGAATCCCCGCTCGTCGAAACAAAGCAGCGGCACGATCGCGACGTCGATCGCTTCCGGGTGCAAGACCGTCCCGCCCTCGGGTTCGTTCACGCCCCATTTGTTTTGCACGACCGGGCAGGTCGACGAATACACGACGCTCGACAATTCGCCGGTCGCAAAATCGATCCTTGGCACCGTGGTTGTCGCTTCAGGAAACTCCTGCCAGACCCGCTCGAAGTTCAATTTCGTATTCGGTTCGCTGAATTTTTCTATCGGAAGATAACAATGAAGATTTCTTACGGCGGCCACATTAACCGTAAAGAAAAATGTGTCCGCGATCGAGGTGCTCATCGCCGCAACTTCGCGATCCGACAGCGCAGCCCGTTTTGCTAGAAATATCTGACGAAGCTCGGATTTAGTCATCGCTAACCGCGCTTCTTGTGCGGTCGCGGCTTGATAGCTGTTGAATTTGTGCGCGGGGTAACAACGGACGACTTGAATTCCTGCCCGCTCTGTTTTTCGCGCTCGGATTTTTCAGACAAAAGCTTTGATTCGTTCAAAAGTTTTTGCGCCGCTTTTGCAGCTTTGCTGGGTCTCTTCTTGGCCTTTGACATACGTGTTTTATTCCCTGGTTATCCACCCGCCGCCCACGACCTCTTCACCATTGTAGAAGATCGTGGCCTGCCCCGGCGTGATCGCCCGCTGCGGTTCGTCGAACACAATGCGCACGCTTTTGTCAGAACCGGCAGCGGTAGCGACCGGGTTCTTATTCTTGTTATCCGAAAGCAACTGATGAATAGTGGCCCGCGCCGGTTCGTGTCGATACCGTACCTTCACTTCAGCTTGTACAGCTTCGGACGGTTGATCGAACGCCACCCAGTTCACGCCCTTCGCAACGAATTCGATCGATTCCAACTCGTCCGCTTCACCGACGATGATCTGGTTCTTCGCTCGCTCGATCTGCACGACGTACAGGGGCTTTTCGTGAGCGATGCCGAGGCCGCGGCGCTGCCCGATCGTGTATCTATGAATTCCGGAATGGGCGCCCACGACTTCGCCGGCCGTCGAAACGACCTCGCCGCCCGCGGGCATTTCACCTAAACGATCTTCGTGCTCGAGGTACCGGTCAATGAACTCGGAGTATTTTCCATCGGGCACAAAACAGATCTCCTGCGATTCCTGCTTTTTTGCGACCACGGGATCGGCTTCACGGATGATCTCTCGCACATCCTCCTTCCGCATCTCGCCAAGCGGAAAGTACGCACGAGAGAGCTGGTCCTGGGTCAGTTCCCATAGAAAATAACTTTGATCTTTCGCGTGATTTGTCCCACGAAACAAGCGGTATCGATCTGCGGCCTCGTCGTACTCGACCCGAGCGTAGTGTCCCGTCGCGACCTTTTCACAACCGAGCGAAACCGCCATGCGGTCGAGCGCGGCAAACTTCAAACGAGAATTGCACGCGACGCACGGAATCGGCGTCTCGCCCGACAGATAGCTCTGAACGAACGGCTCGACAACATCGCGCTCGAAATCTTCCTCGAGATTCAAAACGTAAAACGGGATGCCAAGGGATCCGGCGACTCGACGAGCATCATAAACATCATCGAGCGAACAGCAGCGCGACGGCAAAGGGTCGCCGTTCTCGTCAAGGCTTATCCCGCGCCGCTGATTCCACAGCTGCATCGTGAAGCCGACGAGCTCGTGCCCCTGACTTTGAAGTAATGCAGCGGCCGCCGAACTATCGACGCCGCCGCTCATCGCCACTGCTATCTTCATCGCAAACGTTTGATTATATCCGCTGGGCGTCGGGTTGGAAAGAATACGGCGGGAATTCAACCTACGGCCGCGAGCGCAAAACCGCAGGCAATTCGGCGATAATCGCTTCAGCATATTTCCGAGCACCTTGCGGGTTTGGGTGCCCGACGCCTGCAACCTCGCAAAAGCGGATCGGATATTCGAGCCCTGTCAACCGTTTTAATTCGGTAAGCGCCTTGTTGCAGTCGGCCTCTCGCTCGAGAAACATCGGATCTTCAGGAATTCCGTTTTTCAGCATCCTGAAAAGCATCGTGTTCGGCGCCTCGACCGAATTGTCCTCTGTAAGCGGCGATCTCACGAATACGGCCCTGCTCCGGCCAACCTGACGGTTGAGATCATCTACCGCGGCTCGAAGGTGCTTGTTCGATTCTTCGAACCAGATTCGTGACCGCGTGATCGCCCTGTCCCCGATCTTTTGAAAGATCAGCTTGCGGGTGATCGGGTTGTTCATTATCCATTTGAAAAACCGGTTCGTGCCTCGGGCCTCAAGCCAACCGTTGAATAGACGTTTGCCGTTCGACTTCGGCGAGATCATCGGAAAATATCCAACGACCGCGACCGTTGCCTGCGGGTGCAGCCGCGCA
Source organism: Pyrinomonadaceae bacterium (assembly GCA_025929655.1). Classification (GTDB taxonomy): domain Bacteria; phylum Acidobacteriota; class Blastocatellia; order Pyrinomonadales; family Pyrinomonadaceae; genus OLB17. Next base: position 1,652 of record JAICPV010000215.1, on the reverse strand, counting down.
GCGTGGTTCAACAAGTCGAGCATATCGTCGTAGCAATACTGCTTGGCCTGGCGTTTTAGAAGGTCGTCATCGCCTTTCGGATCAAGCACCTTCGCAACCGTTATATCCGTGATGCAGCCCGAAAGCAGAATTAGATCCGCACCGGATTTTCCTGCTGCTCGATACTCATCCGACGCTACCTCGATCTGTTTCCACGTGCTAGGAAACGAAACATTCACTTCCGGTTTGTAATAGTAAGTTTCCTCGCGGCCCGCCTTTCGGTAAGCTTCGGCCTCATTCGCGTGAAACTTCAGTGTCGAACCCGAATGGGCTTTCATTTTCAAATTCACATTGCGACCCGATGATCGCAGCCATTCGGCGACGTGCGTGTAGATCTTGTCCTTCTCCAAAAGACCTTGGCCGAAGATCAGCGAATCGCCGACGACGAGTAGATCGAATTCATTCCGCTGCGAGATCGCTGTCGAGGCGAATGCCATCGAAAGCACGAGGACCGCGGATAGTCGCCTAAAAACGAATTTTGATTTTTCAGTTCGCACGGAATACAAGCATTGTCACGAGGCGGGTCGAGCCGCTGCTCAATTTTCGCGCCCAGGAAGTTTCGATCTTAGACCATTCGTCGCGGCTTAACTGTCTGATATCAACAGTTTCGAATCCCGCTGCATTGTAGCGTGAAGCAAGCGTGTTTCGGAAATAACCGTCAGATAATATAGGGACGTCCAGGCGTGACAATTCGGTCGCGTCCCGTTCGGAATCGACACCGATCACGATCTCGAGCAAGCAATTTTCAGCAGCAATTCCACGCAGCGAATTCAGAATTACACCGTCCCCTGTTGCGACCGCCTTGAGCAAGCTTCCCCACGGGAAATGGATATGTATCTCGTCTGCGACGCCGGCGAATTCTTCAGGTAAAAATTCAACGGCGGCCTGAACGAACATCGCGTTCGGCAGGCCGCCTTTGTTAGGTTTCCTCGTTGCCCGCATCGACGGTTTTTCGAGCGGTTTTACGTTCGCGTCGATCCCGATGAAGAATTTGTTCGGATCGGCCCGGGCAGCAGCCGACACATAGCGGCCGTCGCCCGTCCCAATGTCCATCACAATTCCCTCGCCGATACGGGGCAATGAGGTCTTCGAATTCATTCTTGGACAGTTACTAAATAGTACTGCCCCGGATGGTTTTTATCATAAGTATCACCCCCAGTGATTTCAGATTTTAGATTTCAAATTTCAAATAAGCAACAAAAAAGTGATGAATCGATCACCGTCTGTTCTTGCGGGCTAAGAATTCCCGCTCGCGGATGCCGCGGCGGTGATGCCGACCGATGCCCGCGTTCCAAAGAGCGTACGGTCGCTGCAGCATTGCAATCGATTTGTCACTTGTGTTAATTTCTTCAAATTATGCGTCCGGCCATTGTCTAAACACTCCGCAACGAAGCGTCCGAATTGACGAACGAATTTGTCATTCTTTCGGACGGCCCTTGGCACGTCAAGTGTCACTCTTTCACTGCTTCAAATTTAGTTTCTATGGAAAATCTTAGAGAAACTCCGTCTGCGGAGGCGGTAAATAATTCAGTCACGGGAGTGCTGCGCGAAGCGTTCATCGGAACCAAGCGCGATTTTACCAAAGGCTCTATCCCGGCGGCGCTTATAATCCT
>JAICPV010000541.1 GCA_025929655.1 Pyrinomonadaceae bacterium | reverse complement strand
GCCGCGGTGAAAAAGCTTGAGATCGGAAAATGAAGTCTCTAAAACAGTCTGAGCGGAGCCCATAAATACCCTATTAGCATTATTATCCAAAGTTAAAGCCGCAAATGGAAATGGACAAAACCCTAAGATTTACATAGCGGCGTGGATTTCGTTATGATTAAGATGTGCAATTTCGTCTCATAAGTGAAAACCAGCCCAAAGGCGACCAGCCGGAGGCTATCAGGCAGTTAGTCGACGGGCTCGAACGCGGTGACAAAGATCAGGTCCTTCTCGGTATCACCGGAAGCGGCAAGACGTTTACTATCGCGAACGTGATCGAAAAGACACAGCGGCCGACACTGGTGCTCGCCCATAACAAGACACTTGCAGCGCAGCTTTATCAGGAATTCAAGACTTTCTTTCCTGAAAATGCGGTCGAATATTTCGTTTCCTATTACGACTACTACCAGCCCGAGGCGTATGTACCCGCCTCGGACCTATATATAGAGAAAGAGGCAACGATCAATGAAGAGATCGACCGCTTGCGGCTGTCGGCAACGCGTGCGCTATTCGAGCGGCACGACGTGATCGTGGTTGCTTCGGTTTCGTGCATCTACGGTTTGGGTGACCCGGATGCTTATTACGGAATGCTCTTGTTCATTGAGTCCGGGCAGAAGATCAGCCGCGAGGATTTTTTAAAGCGGCTCGTCGAACTGCAGTACGAGCGCGTGAACGTCGATTTCGACCGCGGCAGTTTTCGTGTCCGCGGCGATGTCGTGGAGCTGTATCCGAGTTATCAGGACCAGGCCTATCGGATCGAATTCTGGGGTGACGAGATCGACTCGATCTCCACCATCGATCCACTGCTGGGCGAGGTGCTGCACAAGCACACCGTTCGCGTGCCGATCTATCCGAAGACGCACTACGTGATGTCGAAACAGACGATCAAGCGGGTAGTGCAAACGATCAAAGAAGAGCTGGTTTGGTGGGAAGAGCAACTGGTGAACGAAGGAAAGATCGTGGAATCGCAGCGGCTGCACCAGCGGACGATGTACGACCTTGAGATGATCAAGGAGATGGGGTTTTGCCGCGGGATCGAGAACTATTCAAGGCATCTGACCGGCAAATTGCCGGGCCAGCCGCCTCCGACGCTTCTGGATTATTTGCCGTCGGATGCGCTGATGGTGATCGACGAATCTCACCAGACGATCCCGCAATTGGGCGCTATGTACAAAGGCGACCAATCGCGAAAAGGAACGCTGGTCGAATACGGTTTTCGCCTGCCGTCCGCGAAGGACAACCGGCCGCTGAGCTTTCAGGAATTCGAAGCAAGGGTGGGGCAGACGATATATGTATCGGCAACGCCGGGTCCGTACGAACTGGAACGCACCGGCGGCGAAGTGATCGAGCAGATCATTCGGCCGACGGGCCTACTCGATCCGCTGGTCGAAGTGCGTCCGGTGAAAGGGCAAATAGACGACCTTTTGGAAGAATGCCGAATTCGTGCCGAGCGCAACGAACGCGTTTTGGTCACGACACTGACGAAACGCATGGCGGAAAATCTTGCTGAGTATTTCGCGGAGGTCGGCGTAAAAGTTACGTATCTTCACAGCGAGATACTGACATTGGAGCGGATCAAAATTCTTCGAGATCTACGGCGTGGTGAATTCGATGTTTTGGTCGGGATCAATCTGCTTCGCGAAGGCCTCGATCTTCCCGAAGTTTCGTTGGTCGCGATACTCGATGCCGACAAAGAAGGATTCTTACGTTCGGAACGATCATTGATCCAGACGATGGGCCGAGCAGCTCGAAACGCGGGCGGGAAGGCGATCCTCTACGCCGACAAGATCACCGGTTCGATGGAAAACGCGATCGGCGAGACCCAGCGGCGGCGCGCCATCCAGGAACAGTACAACGCTGAACACGGGATAACGCCGACGACGAGGCGATGCG
>JAICPV010000152.1 GCA_025929655.1 Pyrinomonadaceae bacterium | reverse complement strand
ATCTTCCTGGTCCCACCAGCCGCCGACGATCAAGGTCGGAACGCTTGTGTCCTTCAGATAGACGTTCGTCGCCTTTGCCTGCCAGTATGCGTCCCACGAAGGATGTTCGCGAAAGGCCTTCCATGAATGTGATTTCGTCGCGAGCTCTGCCGACAGCGTCGAAAGTTTCACGCTCTTGAGATAATAGTTGTACGTGTCGGGATCGGCGATCTCGACGTCGCCGCCCTTCTTCGCGGATTCGAGCGGCACAGCCCAATCATGCGCATAGGTCTGCCGGAACGCTCCGTTATGCATAAAATCGTCGCCCATCCAAAGGTCGGTAACGGGAGCCTGCGGGGAAGACGCCTTCAGCGCTGGATGCGGGTCAATCAGCGCAACAGCGGCCAGCCAACCGGGATAGCTGACGCCGCAGATGCCTACTCTTCCGTTGTTTTTAGGAATATTCTTTAGCAGGTACTCTATCGTGTCGTAGGTATCCGTGCTTTCATCGACGGATTTCTGGTCGCGTTTGTCCCGCGGCGGCCGCAGCATTTCGAAAACGCCTTCGGAATCCTCGCGCCCGCGAATGTCCTGAAAAACGAAAACATATCCATCCTTTACCAACTCCGTTTTTGCCCCATTCAGCCGTGAAGAATTCCAGCCTGCAACGCCGTAGGGTGTGCGTTCCATGTAGATCGGCAGGTCCTCCGTTTGATTCTCCGGGGTAAGAATGACGGTGAATAGCCTCGTTCCGTCGCGCATCGGTATCATCGCTTCGGTTCGCTTGAATGGGACACGCGTGTCCGGCTGGGGAGTCGTGGCGGTTCGTTTCAGATTGTATATCGTGCCCTGATTAAATATCGCGCCCGTCACCGCGCCGTTTGCGTCACGGACGAACTCCACATCACCTCTTGGTGCCGGTGTAAGGAAGAACTTGCTCGCTGATGAGGGAAGGATCTCGATCTTGTCCTGATTTGTGATCCTCAGATAGAACTTGTCGCCTTCTCTAAAGAAGGAAAAAACAGTACCGCCAAGATTGACCGCGTCTTCGTATTGTCCAATGAACGCATCGAACGCTTCGGGTGCAATTCTGATCGCCGCAGGCGTCGGCTGAGGTGCCGGCTGCTGAGCCAGGTTCTGGAGAACAGTTATCGAGAGAACAATGAGAATCGGGGCCTTGACGATGCAGCGGTTTTTCATAATGTTTGAGTTGTTTGCGGAAGATGTACTTGCTTCATTATTCTACGTTGGATCATCCTACAATGTTTTTTGTTCGGATAAAGCGAAAGGAGGGCCAAATGGCCCTCCAAATATCACTTTCAGAAGAATTCTAACCGTCTCCTTTCTTCCCTTTCCGCTTGGTCCCTTCGGGGTCGTTATTGCGCTGGGGCTCCGGATCTTTCTGCTGCGGTTTCGGCAGGATCGGCTTCACTACCGGCGGCGGAGGGTCATCCGCCTTTGGTTTTGCGGCATCTGCTTCCGGGCTGGTGTCGGCGGATGATGTCCCGGTGCCGGTCGTCGGCAGTGCGGTGTCAACGGCCGCATTCGCATTCCCCGTGCTCCGGGCTCCGGCAATCGTTGCGCTTTCAAGCTTTTCCAGTTCCTCTCGTTTGTTTCGCTCCATTAATGCCTTGATGTCCGAAGGCATAGGAGGAGGCTCCGGAAATCTTTCGATCGGCTTCCCTTTCATAAAAGGGTCCATGAACGCGTTGAAGAACGGCAGGGCCCCGTGGCCGCCAGTCATCCCGCTTCCGAGGTTTTCTTTGCGCTCCGGGTTACCCATCCAGACGCCCGTCACGTACGTCGGCGTATATCCGATGAACCAAACGTCCGTGTGGGCGTTTACCGTGCCGGTCTTGCCGGCGACAGGGTTTCCGCCCGCTCTAGCGCCGGGCGCGGTTCCGCCGCCCTCGGTTACGCCGCGCATCATTTCGACCATCGTCAATGCGGCGTATTCACTGGTTACTTTAGAGCTTGCTCCGTCCCATTCCTCAAGGAGCGAACCATCACGACTGTAAACCTTTCGGATCAAGTGCGGGTGAACGCGCACGCCTTTGTTCGGAAACGCGGAGTAAGCCGAAACCATTTCCAGCAGCGAAGCTTCGCTCGCGCCGAGTGCTGACGGCAGGCTCGGCGCCATCGGGTTCGTGATGCCAAAGCGCCTTACCATTTGACCGCCCGCCTGAATGCCGACTTGTTCCAGCAGGTGAACCGCGGCGAGATTATAAGATTTCGCGAGTGCGACCTTCATCGGTACATTCGCGTGACTTGGCGTTCCGTCATAATTCGTCGGCTGCCAGCCGCCCCGCCTGATCGGTGCACCGCTGACGAGCATTTCGGGAGTCATTCCATCTTCGACGGCGGCGGTGTAGATGAACGGCTTGTACGCGGAACCAGTTTGCCGCAGGCCCTGAGTCGCGTTGTTGAACCGGTTGGTATGGAAATCGTAACCGCCGACCATTGCCGCGATCTCGCCGGTTTTCGCATTAAGGGTCACGATCGAGGCCTGGATCTCAGGCACTTGCGAAAGCTCGACCTCAAGCGTGAGATTTTCGTTGTCCACCTTCTTGACGAGAAATTCGGCGAGGAATCCCGGCTTCAATTCGTCCTTAGGACGCTTACCACTGCGTCCCATGTTCGACGGGCCAACGACCGCCTTATATTGGCCGAAGCGTGCGCCGACGGAATCGCCCGTCGGGCTGGTTTTCATAATGAGGCCCTTGATGTATTCGCCTTCTTCGTACTCGTCGCCGTACCAATCGGCATGCTTGTAGGAGCTGAGTGTCTTCTCGATCTCTTTTTGATCGGTCAAGGGATTTCCGTCAGTATCGACGAGAATGTTTTGATACTCCGAACGCCACCTTCGCCCGCGATCATAGGCGCGGAGGCGGTCGCGGATCACCTTCGTCGCGATCTTCTGGGCTTCGACGTTGATGGTTGTGTAAACCTTCAAGCCGCCCTGCGCGACGCGGGTAGTGTACTTGTCCTCGAGATATTTACGGATCTCTTCGACCGGATAATCCCAGGCCGTCGATTTCGGAAGCGATTGGTAGTAAGCCGTGTCCGCCAGCTTGACCGGTTTCGCCTTGGCGGTGTCGACGGCGGATTGCGAATATCGCTCAGGGAAATACTTCGCCATTTGGTCCAGAACGATGTCGCGCCGGGCTTTCGCCTTGGCCATATTGCGCGTAGGAGAATATTCCGGCGATTTCGGTATCGCGGCAAGAAGGGCGGCCTCTTCCAGGCTCAGTTCCTTCAATGACTTGCCGAAATACGTTTGAGCACCTGCCTCAAACCCGTATGCGCCGGCCCCTAGGAAGACGTAATTCATGTACATCTCAAGGATCTGACGCTTCGTATAGAACCGTTCGATCTGCAGAGCGACCGCCCATTCATTCACCTTGCGGCTGTAAGTTTGGTCCTTATAAAGGAAAAGGTTTCGTGCGAGCTGCTGCGTGATCGTTGATGCACCCTCGAATTTCCCTGCGGTGATGTTTTTAAAGATCACGCCGGCGATGCGGTACGGATCGATCCCGATGTGATCGTAAAATCGGTTGTCTTCGACGGCGATCAGCGCATCCTCGACATTTTTCGGGATGTCCTGCTCCTTTATCGGGATGCGTTTTTCGATAGCGAATTCCGCCAGAACGGTTTCCCCGTCGTCGGCGTAGATGGTCGTGACCTGAGGCGGCCGATATGTGGCAAGCGCAGAGACCTCGACGGAATACCGGGAGTTATTCAGATAGTATGAAACCAGGATTCCGGTGACGGCACCTGCGGAAAGCGCTAAGATCAGGGCCGAAAAAAACCAAACTAGTCCTAACTTCCAACGGCCCTTGGATTCGATCGAACTTACTTCACGCTCTACGATCCGTTTTTCTCTTGCCATACAACCTCTAGTAAGAGTTACGCCTTCAGGCGTGAAAAAGATCGCGCCTAAAGGCGCAACTCTTACTCTTAATTCACAAATCGGCGCATCCGGACGCTTACAACGAAACCTATCGCGATGAATGTCGTCAACAATGCCGAGAGTCCGGCGCTCATCAGCGGAAGAGGCACGCCGATCACCGGCAGAAAGCCAAGCGTCATCCCGATATTGATAAATATCTGGAACGTCATCGCTGTGGCGATAGACATTATAACAAGCATCGCGGGGCGGTCGGAAGCCTCGCGCGCGCCGTCGATCAATCTTGACAGTAGCAATGCGTAAGCCAGAAGCAATGAAATGCAACCGATAAAACCTGTATTCTCAGCAGTTACAGCGAAAATAAAATCCGTCTGCGGCTCAGGCAAAAATTTCAAAACGCTTTGCGAAGTTTCCGCTCCGCCGCGGATCCCGGAGAGCCCGCCCTTGCCGACGGTGATCATCGACTGCACCGTGTGGTACCCATAGCCGCGAGGGTCCGCGCTGTCAGGGTCGAGCACGACGTTCACTCTCTCCTGCTGGTACCTTTTGATCTTGCCGCTTTTGACGCCGACGTACCACGCTGTCGGAACTAAAATAACGGCCGCCAGGATCGCGACGACGATGTAACGGATCTTGATCGCCGACAGCAGCAGCACCGCGCCGAATATCGGAATGTATGTGATCGCCTGGCCAAGATCGGGCTCCAGCATGATCAATCCCAGCGGAGCGGCCATGATCAAGCCGCCGATAAAAACTTCCTTGAATTGAAGGTTCCCGCCCTTTCGCGCGCCGAAATACTTCGCGAGCATCAGGATGGTCGGGATCTTTGCAAACTCAGACGGCTGAAACTGGCCGACCACCGGCAGCCGCACCCAAGCCCGCTGGCCGTTAACCTCTACCCCGAGCGGCGTCAAAACAAGAAATAACAGCAGAAGTCCGATCACATAAAATATAGGGGCCGCGTCGATGATCCGCCGATAATCGCTGACCGCTACGACCGCGAAGGCCGCTAGGGCGATCAGCAGGCCGATGATCTGCTTCGTCCAGTAGCTTTCCGACGGCAGAGCGTTGTGTATCTGCCAGATCCCGAATGCGGCGATAGCGACCGCCAGCATCGTCGTCAGCCAGTCGAAATCTCTTATCTCTCGTCTTTCGATTATCGCTACCATCTATTTTGAGTTTCAGAGTTGCCAAAGCTACAGAGTTCCGAAGTTGATCGAACACTCTGAAACTCTGCAACTCGGAAAACTTTGTCCACTAACGTTTTGCCACCAGGTTCGGATCGACCGCCGGCTGCTGGCCGTTACGTTTGGCCAAATAAGCTTCATACACGCCCTTCGAAGCAGGGGCCGCGAAACTGCCGCCGAAACCGACATTTTCGACTAAAGTCAGTACAGCGATCTCGGGCTTGCTCGAAGGCGCAAAACTAACAAACCAGGCATGGTCCTTTTTCGCACCGACGTCTTTTCCGAGTTCGGCTACCTGGGCCGTGCCTGTTTTTCCGGCGATCTCGAAGCCCTCCATTTTGATCGAACCCGCGGTCCCGCCGCCGTTCACCACGCCCCACATCCCTTTGACAACAAGCTCCTCTTGTTCAAGTGTCATCGGGATCACTTTGGGTTCGGGATGCTGAAACTTGAAACCTTCGCGTCCGGGGATGAATGCGGGATCACCCTCTTCTCCGATCGGAGCAACAGGCTTGAATTCCCGCATGAAATGCGGCGTGTACATGTTCCCTTTTACGCCGATGCTGGCGATCGCTTTTAGATGAGAGATCGGTGTGATCACGACCGTGTCCTGGCCGATACCGGAATAAACCGTTCGGATGTCGCTCCAGCGTCCTTCACGTTTCTCGATTATCGGCCGCCAGCTTTTCGGTGTTTGGCTGATCTTTTCGTTGGGGATATCGATGCCTGAAAGCTTGTCGTAATCGAAGGTCTCGACCATTTCGGTGATCCCCTCGATGCCCATTTTCAGTGCTAAGCGATAGTAATAGCCGTCGCAGGATTTTGTGATCGCGTAGTCGAGTTTGGGGCTGCCGTGGTTACCCATGCAGCGCGTGAATTTGTTTCCGATCTGGATACCGCCGCCGCAGGCAAGATTCGAATGTGCGACCGTGATCGCTCCCTGCTGAAGCCCGGCGACCGATTCGGGCAGCTTCCATGTTGAACCGGGCGGGTATCGTCCCTGGATCGCACGGTTGTATAGAGGACGCTGCGGGTCCTGCCAGTAGGCGGCGATCTGCCGTCGCCCTTCCTTCGTCTTGCTTCCCTGAACGAAGACGTTCGGAT